>JARRPA010000156.1:0-4868 GCA_037383305.1 Gemmatimonadota bacterium
TCGGAGCGTAGCGGAGGCAGGCGGCCCGACGGAACTGCTTCAGGTCGGCCACGAGGATTTCCGCTCCCCAGCTACGATCGTCCAGACCGTACCCTGTGCCGTCGTAGGCCACCCCGATGATCGTCTCCGTGACTCCGTGCTCCGCCGCTACGGCGGCGACGTGCGCGTGATGGTGCTGCACGCGCACGATCGGCAGAGGCCCGGATCCCGGTCCGCTGAATTCCGCAGCCAGTTCCTCCGCCACGCGCGTCGACAGGTACCCCGGATGCGCATCGCAGGCGAGGACTCGCGGCTCGATCCGGAACAGCTCCCGGAACCTGCGGAGCGACGCTCGGAAGTGATCCAGCGTCTCCAGGTTTTCTAGGTCTCCGATGTGCTGGGAGACGAACGCCCTGTCGCCGGCTGCCAGCGCGAAGGTGTTCTTCAGGTGGGGCCCTACGGCGAGTATCGGATCGGCGGCAGCCGTGGGAAGAGGAATCGGCAACGGCGCGTAGCCGCGAGCCCGGCGCAGAAACGAGGGCGCCCCGCCGATCACCCGGATCACCGAGTCGTCGTACCGGGAGACGATCTCCCGGTCGTGGACGAGGAATGCGTCGGCGATTTCAGAGAGTGATTCGAGGGCCTCTGCGTTGCCTGTGGCGATCGGCAGATCGGTCGCGTTCCCGCTCGTCATCACCAGCGGCTCCCCCGCCTCGCGCAGCAGGAGCAGATGCAGCGGGGTGTACGCGAGCATGAGTCCCACGGTGTCGAGGCCCGGAGAGATCGAGGGCGCGAGCCCCGAATCGGATCGAGCGCGTCCGAGCACGATCGGGCGCTCGCGTGAAAGGAGCAGCGCTTCCTCGTCGCAACCGAGGGCGGCGATCCGGCGTGCCGAGGCCAGGTCGGATACCATCACGGCGAGCGGCTTCCCCCAGCGTCCCTTCCGCTCCCGCAGTCGCGCGACGGCCGGTTCGGAGCGCGCATCCACCGCCAGGTGAAATCCGCCGAGCCCCCGCAAGGCCACGATACGACCCTCTCGAATCAGCCCGGCAGCTGACGAGATCGCGGCCGTCGATGGTCTCCGCTCCCCGCCGACCCGGAACTCGGCACCCTCCCCGGCGCGGAGCAGCCGGACGGTCGGCCCGCAGTCGTGGCAGGAGTTCGTCTCCGAGTGAAAGCGCCGGTCCGAGGGGTCCTCGTACTCCGAGCGGCAGGCGGCGCACTGCGGAAACGACCGCATGCTGGTCCGTTCCCGGTCGTACGGCATCGATTCGATGACCGTATACCTCGGCCCGCAGTCGGTGCAGGTGATGAACGGATACCCGAAACGACGATCGGCCGGATCGAGGAGCTCCGCCCGGCAGAAATCGCAGAGCGCGACATCCGGAGAGACGGGCAGTCGCCCATTCGGCGTCGTCCTGCTGTCGAGCACCTCGAAACCGGACCGGCCGGCGACGCGTATCCGCTCCGGGTCGCAGCTGTCGATCTGCGCGAGCGGCGGCGCCTCGAGACGGATCGAATCGCCGAATCGATCGATCGACTCCCGGGGACCCTCTACCTCGATGAAGACTTCACCCGATTCGTTCCGCACCGAACCGGCCAGGCCGTGCCGAAGGGCGAGACGGTGAATGAAGGGCCGGAATCCTACGCCCTGTACGACGCCGGTGACATGGAAACGTCGCCCTTCGATCGCGGCCGTCCCGGAGACATTTCCACCGGCATTCAGCAACGCGCCGCGCGGTCCGCCCGCCGGCCGTCCGTCGCTCAAGCGGGGACTCCGTGGCCGCTTCGCGCCTGGCGGCGCAGAAATCCGTACCAATCCTCCATTCCTTCGCCGGTGAGGGATGAGGTGAGGAAGAACTCCAGCTCCGGATTCACCCGGCGGGCATACTCGATCGCCTGATCCGGATCGAACGGCAGATAGGGAAGAAGATCGACCTTGCTGAGAACCACGTGGTCCGACCGTTCGAACATCCGGGGATACTTGAGCGGCTTGTCCTCTCCCTCGGTCACCGAGAAAATCACGATCTTCGCGGTCTCGCCCAGGTCCCAGCTGGCCGGGCACACCAGGTTGCCCACGTTCTCGACGATCAGAAGATCGGTCTCCGCCAGATCCACCTCGTCCAGAGCCGCCAGGATCTGCCGGGCGTCCATGTGGCATGCGCCGTTCGTGACCACGGCCTGTACCAGTCGGTCGGTGTACCGGGACAGCCGTTCCGCGTCGTTCTCGGTCTGCACGTCTCCCGTCACCACCGCGATCCGTATCTCATCGCCCAGCTCGAGCAGGGTCCGCTCCAGGAGCGCCGTCTTTCCCGAGCCCGGTGACGAAACGAGGTTGAAGCACGGGACCCCGGCGCTGGCCAGCCGCTCCCGCACTTCGACTGCCAGTTCGTCGTTCCGCGCCATGACTTTTTCCCGGACTTCAATCCGACGGATCGCCATCCTCTACCTCCACGTAGGTAACCCGGAGTTCGTCCCCGGGGGTGCGTTCAATGCGCGCCCTCGCGTCACGGAAAGGAGGCGACGAGAGCAGGCTCTCGAGACAGAACTCGAACGTGCCGAACTCGACGCCCGATCGGTCTCCGACCTCGAGACCGACTTCCGTCACGCGGCCGAGGGCAGATGTTCCGACGTTCTCCTCGGTGATCCGGCAGACATCCATCGCCAGACTCAGCTCATGCATTTCCCCTCCCGACGTTCAGGGGGCAATCGCCATGCCGACCCTCTGGCGCGCAATACTGTCACAATTGTTCGGACTATTGAGACAGTTCGTCAATCGACTTGTCAATTTGTCACAAGCGGCGCCGGGTGACGACGGACGTGGTTCCGACGATTCGGCGATCAGGAACTTTCCGCTGCCAGCGAGAGGAGAAAGGCATACATCAGAGCTGTCTCCCGGTAACGCCGGAAGCGCCCGGACTGGCCTCCGTGACCCGCGTCCATGTTCACGTGCAGGAGGATCGGCTCGTCGCCCGTCCCCCGGTCCCGAAGCCGGGCCACCCATTTGGCGGGCTCCCAGTACTGGACCTGGGAGTCGTGCAGGCCGGTGGTGACCAGCACGGCCGGATACTCCGTCTCCCGAACGTTGTCGTAAGGGGAATAGGAGAGCATGTACTCGAAGTATTCCCGATCCTCCGGATTGCCCCACTCGTCGTACTCCGAGGTCGTGAGCGGGATCGACGGGTCGAGCATCGTCGTTACCACGTCGACGAACGGAACGGCGGCAACCACGCCTCGCCAGAGATCCGGCCGCTGATTGAGGACCGCCCCCACGAGCAGGCCGCCTGCGCTTCCCCCCAAGGCGAACAGCCGATCGGGCGCCGCCAGGCCTTCGGCGACCAGGAACTCGGCGCTGTCGATGAAGTCGTTGAACGTGTTCTTCTTGCGAAGGAGCTTACCATCCTCGTACCAGCGTCGCCCGAGCTCCTCTCCGCCCCGGACGTGGGCGATCGCGTAGACGAATCCCCGGTCGAGCAGACTCAGTCGTGTCGCGTCGAACCAGGGATCCATGCTCGCGCCGTACGAACCATAGCCGTAGAGGAGCAGAGGCCTGTCCGACAGTTCCCCGCCCCGCGTCCGGTTGTAGACGAGCGAGACGGGTATCCGCTCGCCGTCGCGTGCCGGCGCCCACAGGCGTCTCGACGCGTATCGGGCCGGATCGTATCCGCCGACCACCTCCGCCTGCTTGACGAGCGTCCGGGTGCGCGTCGTCCAGTCGTAGTCGAATTGCGAGGTGGGAGTCGTCAGCGAGGAATAGCCGTATCGCAGCACCTGCGTGTCGAGTTCGAGATTCGTTCCGATCCAGGCGACGTAGGTTTCTTCGTCGAGCAGGATCTCGTGGTTCAGCGCGCCCGAGAGATCGAGCACTCTCAACCGTGCAAGACCGTCTTGCCGCTCCTGGACGACGATCGCATCCTCGAACAACTCGAAGTTCTCCAGCAGGACATCATCCCGGCCCGGAACCACCTCTCTCCAGTTCCCGGGTCGCGGATCCGATATCGGCGCCCGAACCAGACGGAAATTCCGGGCTCCGAGATTGGTCCGCAGGAGCCAGTACTCGCCGTCGTGCTCCACCGAGTACTCGTGATCGCGCTGCCTCGGCAGGATCACCGCGAAGTGCCCGGACGGGTCGGACGCATCGAGGTAGCGCACTTCCGTGGCCAATGTCTGGGACGAGCCGATCCACAGGTAGCGACCGGACTTGGAGCGGCCGACCCAGCAGGAATACGTCTCGTCCGTCTCCTCGAACACGAGGACGTCCTCCGTCGGATCGCTGCCCAGCCGATGGCGGTACACCCGGTCCCAGCGCAGCGTCTCCGGGTCCTGTTTCGCATAGAAGAGCGTCCGCGAGTCTGCGGCCCACGCATAGTTCGAAGTAGTGGACGGTATCTCGTCTTCGAGCCACGCTCCCGACTCGAGGTCCCGGAAACGGATCGTGTACATCCTCCGCCCTACCGTGTCCTCGGCCACCGCGAGATACCGGCCGTCATCCGTCACTCCTCGAGGTCCGACCGAGGCCGAATAGTACGCATGTCCCCGGGCCCTGAGATTTCCGTCGAGCAGGAGCTCGGCCGGGGCATCCGGCGATCCGCGCATTCTCACGTGCACCGGGTATTCCTGGCCCTCCGCGTACCGAACCTGATACCACCACTCTCCCCATCGAACGGGGGCCGAGTCGTCTTCCTGCGGGATTCGTCCCGTGATTTCCTCGAACAGCCGCTCCTGGAGCTCCTCCGTACCGGCGAGCGACTGTTCCGTCCAGGCATTCTCCGCTTCGAGATATTCGATCACCGCCGGGTCGTCGCGGTCGCGCAGCCAGTAGTACTCGTCGATCCGGGTCACCCCGTGATTCTCGAGCTCGACGGGCTTCGCCGCCGGCCGTGGCGGCT
>JARRPA010000157.1:0-4865 GCA_037383305.1 Gemmatimonadota bacterium
CCCGCCTTCGAGCCGGGAGCGAAACGCGACAGCCTGCGGTTCGAATCCGTGCGGGTCCGCTCTCTCTCCCCGCTGATCGGGCTCGTGACCGCCCGGTGGGTTCTCTTCGAGAAGGGTGTCACGACGGGCTCCGGATCGCTCACGCTCGTGATGCGTCGAACCGGAGGCGGCTGGAAGATCACACACGATCACTCCTCGTCGGACCCGGCGCCGACCGCAGATTGAAGCCGATCCATTGAACGCCCCGGAGATCGAATCGGTGCGGACCGAGTTTCGGCCGATGGCAGATCGCTGGCTGGAAGACCTCCTCGGCTGCGTTCACTGTGGGTTCTGTCTTCCGGTGTGTCCTACCTACGAAGTGCTGTCCGAGGAAAACGACTCGCCCCGCGGCCGAATCTACCTCATGCGGGCTCTCGCCGAGGGACGCGGCGAAGCGGAAGCGGCGCACGATTTCCACGTCGGACGGTGCCTCGGCTGCCGTGCCTGCGAGACGGCCTGCCCGGCGGGCGTCGAGTACGGTTCGCTGCTGGAGCGAGCGCGCTCGAGAGCGGCGGGGCGTGGAGCCCGGGATCGTCTGGTCGATTTGACCCTCGAGGTCCTGACGGCGCGAGGGGTGAGTCGATTCACCTGGCGAATCGGGAGAAGCCTCCGAGCGGTCGGTCTCGATCGCCTGGCGGCGCGACTCGTACCGGGCCGAATGGGTCTCGCCGCGGGGATGCTGGCGGCCACCCGACCCGCTTTCGGATCAGCCGGCCGGTCGGCCGGAACGGGTAGAAAGGCCGATCCAGCCGGCCGAGCACTCGCCGTCCCTCGGGAATCGACCACCTATTCGTTGCTCGAGGGGTGCGTGATGCAGGGTCTCTACGGTCACGTTCACGATGCCACTCGACGGACGCTGGCACGTCGCCGCCACGAAGAAGTGGCGGCTCCGGGCCAGGGGTGCTGCGGCGCTCTGCACGCCCACGCCGGTCGACTGGAGGCGGCCCGGGCGCTCGCGCGAGAGAATCTCGAGGCCTTCGAGCGCTCGGGCGCGAACTGGATCGTCACGGACTCGGCGGGCTGCGGCGCCGCGCTGCGGGAGTATCCTGCGTGGTTCCGCGATGACCCCGACCTCCGGGAGCGGGCCCTGCGGTTCGCGGCGAAGGTGCGGGACATCTCCGAGCTTCTGGTAGTGCCGCCTGCCGATCGGAACGCGGGGGATCGTTCGCCTTTTCCGGCCGGGCCAGTTGGAAGAAGGCCTCCTCGAACGACGCCGTCCCGTCGAGTCGCGTACGACGCGCCCTGCCATCTGCTGCACGCCCAGGGAATCCGGGACGCTCCCATGGAGGCGCTGGCGGCCGCCGGTTACGAGGTCGAGCCGCTCCCTTCATGGGAACGCTGCTGCGGTGGGGCGGGGCTCTACAATCTCCAGCAGCCGGAGCTCTCCGACCGGGTGCTGGACCGGAAGCTGAGTGAAATCGACGATGGAGAGTACGACCTGGTGGCAACCGGTAACCCGGGTGGCCTGATGGTCCTCGGCTCGGGACTGGCGCGGGCCGGAATGCGGGTCACCGTCGCCCACCCCGTGGAGCTCGTGGACCTCGCCGAAGGGAACGACGGGAGGGGTGCCGCGGTACCGCGCTCGTGCGAAGACGAACCACTCACCACGGGAGATGGAAGCGCATGACGGAAGAGAACACGACTCGCGAGCCGGACGAGAACGGGAATTCGGGCGAAGCGGACGGTCCGGACTCGCTCGAGCCGGAAGTCCTGGAAGCCCTGCGGAAGGTGATCGATCCGGAGCTCGGACTGAACATCGTCGATCTCGGGCTCGTATACGAGGTCCGTGTCGAAGAAGGCAAGGCGTCGGTGGACATGACGCTCACCAGTCCCGGCTGCCCAGCGGGACCTCAGATCCTCAGTTCCGCGCAGGCGGCGGCGGGCACCGTCGAGGGAATCCACGAAGCCGAGGTCAACCTCGTCTGGAAGCCCCTCTGGACGCAGGACCGCATCGACCCGGCGGTTCGGGCCGTTCTCGGATTCTGAGCCGCGGCGGACTCTGCATCGCGGCAGCGGACTCTCGCGCCCCTGAGCCCTCGGTCACACCCTGTCCGCGGTAGGGGCGCGACGTTACGTAAGTCGTTACCTACCCTATTGTTGATTTCTGGTTGAGACTCGCCCGTATCCTTTTCAGCCGGAAGGGGCGGACGATGCCATCGAAGGGTCCATCACGGCCGGGGCGCTCGATTCGCTCTCCCTTTCGGGTGAAGGACGGGTCGGCCGCTCCCGGTGGGGCGCAGGGGTGTCGGTTCGGCCCTCCTTCTCCGACTTTCCGCTAAACACACCCTGTCATAAAATAAGGCCTCGCAGGAATTTGCGTTCGTGTGACGGTGGAATGACGCCTCTTCCGTATTGTCGTGAAGATCGAAGGCGGATTCGGGTCGTCACCTGTGGGGCCGCAAGGGGCGATTCCGAGTCCGTCTTCGTCGATCTGCCCTCGAACGCACCGCCCGCCGACCTCCCTGTCACACGAGAAAGATCCCACGAACGCGGGTATCACGTTCGCGTTTGCTTCGCTTTCCGCTATTTTCGGCCCATGCTGATGCGACTGCTGCTCCTGTTCACGCTCGTTCCCCTGGCCGAGCTCACGCTCCTTCTCAAGATCGGCGAGTGGCTGGGCGCCTGGCCTGCGATCGGACTCGTTCTCGGAACCGGGTTCCTGGGAGCGATCCTGGCACGCAGAGAGGGCGTCCGGGCGTGGACGGCGGTCCAGGAACAGATGGCGCGGGGCCAGGTTCCCGGTCGTGAGCTCATGGACGCGGTGCTGGTCCTGCTCGCCGGGGTCGTGCTGATCACGCCGGGCATCCTCACCGACCTGGCAGGATTCACCCTGATGACTCGCCCCGGACGGAACTGGGTCGCCGCGAGGTTGCGGAAGCGCCTGGAAGGAAGCATACAGACGACGGTACTCGGCTCGACCGGCGACTCACCGGTTGGAAGGTCGAGGACCAGCCCGGAATCCCGGTCGGAGGCGCCGGATACAGGCAGGGGCCGGGTCATTGAACTCTAAGTCCGGACTCGGCGCTCGGAGAAGCCCGAGCCCGGAGATCAAACCCGCTGAAAGGGAAGAGAGATGAACAGGGGCGTCAATCCGGAGCTGGGCCTCGCTCTGCTGCGAGTGGCAGTCGGCGTGATCTTCATCACACATGGGGCCCCGAAGCTCTTCGGAGGGATGGATGCCACGGCCGGCTTCTTCGGGTCGCTCGGAATCCCCCTGCCACTCGTCGCAGCCTGGACGGTCGCGCTGCTCGAATTCGTCGGCGGAATCTTCCTCGTGATCGGCCTCCTGGTTACGCCGATCAGTCTTTTGCTGACCCTGCACATGCTGGCGGGCATCATCCTGGTCCACGCGCCGAACGGATGGTATGTGATCGGGCCGCAGGCGAATGGGGGCGTGGAGTTCAACGTGGCGATGATCGCGGGCCTGCTGATGCTGATCTTCGGCGGTCCCGGGCTCGCTTCTATGGACGGGAGGGGAGGGCCTCCGGGCTCGGCCTGAGTTCGACATCAAGCCGGGAGAGGGCCCAGCGTGCGTGCTCGCGGACGAGTTCCGACCCGTCCGCCGCGCACCGCCGCAGCAACGCTTCCGAGCGGAGATCGCCGGCGTTTCCTAGGCCCACGCACAGGTTCCGAAGCATCCCGTCTCGACCCGGCCGCGTCAGCGCCGTGCCTCGAAAGCGCTCGCGGTACCCGGTCTCGTCGAGATCCAGCAACAGCTCCACCCAGGCCTCCATCGTAGGCAGCGCTGCGGGCCGGCCCGGTTCCAGGGCGCTTCGATCGACGGGCGCCGGGTCCCGGTTCCAGGGACAGACCTCCTGGCAGATGTCGCAGCCGAACACACGCCGACCCATCGGCCGCCGCAACGCTTCCGGGATCGACCCCCGATTCTCGATCGTGAGCCAGGAGATGCAGAGACGGGAATCGACGATCCGCTCGTCGACGATCGCGCCGGTCGGGCAGGCGACCAGGCAACGGGTGCAGCTCCCGCAGCGATCCGGCAGAAAGGGATCGTCGGGGGGAAGCGCCAGCGTCGTGAGCACCTCTCCGATCAGAAGCCAGGAGCCGATCCTCGGATCGATCAGCAGCGTATTCTTCCCGATCCACCCGAGCCCGGCGCGTTGCGCGTGGTCCCGCTCGAGCACGGGCCCGTAGTCGACGTACGTCTTGCAGTCCGATTCGGGGGCCGCGTCCCGGATCACCGACTCGAGTGTCGCGAGTTTCTCCTCGAATACGTCGTGGTAGTCGCGACCGCGGGCGTACCGCGCCACGATCGCCTCTCGCGGACCCGCCGATTCCGAAGTCTCGGTCCCTCCGTCCGCCGGGATCGAGTCGTACGAGTCCGCAGCATGCGCGAGCGTCACAACGACCAGGGTCCGGCAGCCCGGCAGCGCCTCGCGCGGATGGAGCCGGCGTCGGACGGAATCCTCCCGAGCCATCCACTGCATGTCGGCGTGATGTCCGGCGCGTAACCAGGCCAGGAAGGCATCGGCATGAGCCGGCGGCTCGGCCGGTGCGAAGCCGACGGAGGCGAAACCGAGGTCCCGTGCCGCCTCGCGGATCCTCTCTCTGACTTCGGCGCCTGCCGCTGTCACGGAACCGCGAACGCGCTGGGACACTCGTCCGAGATCTCGCACGCCTCGCAGTCCGGCTTCCGGGCATCGCAGCGTGCCCGCCCGTGCTGGATCAGTCGCCAGGAGAACGGGTGCCACTGGTCGCGAGGCAGCACCTTCATGAGATCCCGCTCCACCGCCTCGGGAGCCGTGGCTCCCGTGAGCCCGAGACGACGGGCGACCCGCTTCACGTGGGTATCTACGACCACGCCTTCC
>JARRPA010000158.1:0-4832 GCA_037383305.1 Gemmatimonadota bacterium
CTACCGATGGCCGGTGACCCCCGCACCTCATCATCGCCCGGCCGGACGAAGTCGATGACCGGACATCCATCCTGATCCGCGAATAGAAGTCAGGGCAGTTCCTCGCCCGGGTAGATCTTCTTCCATTCCTCCTTCATCGAGACGACGGTCCAGCCCTTTTCCACGGCCTCGTCCCAACCGGCGTCGAAGCCGCCGAAGTGTGAGTCCCGATCGTAGGCCCACTCTCGTTCCGCATCGTCGTGGTGCACGTACCCGGCGAAGCGGGGTCCGTCTCCTCCCATCGTGTACTGGAGCATCTGCAGGTCGCCGTCCGAGTTGCCGAACGCCATCACCGGGCGCCTACCGATGAAGCGGGCGATCCCCACCGGTTTCCCCTCTTTGTCGTCCACGAAGTTCATCGCGCGTTCCTTGATCAGCAGGGGGACCCCGTCACGCATTTCGAATCTCAACTCAGCCATGGAACCGACGATCTGCTCGGGCGGGATCCCGTAGGCGTCCTCCACGAACACTCGCATGAAGTCGACGCCGCCGCCGGAGACGATGAACGTCTTGTAATCGTTCGCCCGGAGGTAATCGAGCAGCTCCAGCATCGGCTGGTAAACCAGCGCCGGGTAGGGGACGCCGAAGCGAGGGTGGCGGGCGACGTCCAACCAGTTGGCGACGAGTGCCTGGTATTGCTCCAGCGTCATGCCGGAGTGCGTCTCGGCCACGAGCTGTACCAGATCGTGCTCCGTGACGTTCGCGAGCGCCTCCTCGTCACCCGAAGCCAATGCGGCGAGCAACGGATTCTTCGCCAGTTCCGGGTTGTGGGCGGCGAGCATCTTCGAGCGGTCGATCGCGAAGGCGAGCTGAAAATAGGCCGGCTGCTCGGACCAGAGCGTGCCGTCGTTGTCGAAGGTCGCGATTCGCTCCGGGACCGGAACGAAATCGGGGCTGCCCGGTGTCGTCGTTCGTTCGACGAAATCGATGATGGCGTCCCGTGATGGGCCGGCGTTCCACGAGGGCAGCGGGTCCGACGCGGTTTCGATACCCGGAGCTTCCGACGAAGAAGCCGCAGAGTCCGTCGAAGCCTGATCGGAGGGGGCGCACGCGACCAGCGCCAGGCCTGTGAGGAAGAGCAGAGTCCTTTTCATGTATCGAGTTCCTTTCAGATCCCGGCAGGGCCGGATGGGGGTATCGACGGGGGCGCCGCAGGCGGCTTGCGCAGAATCATGCGGCCCCCCGCGAGCAAGAGGTACACGATGTAGCCGGCGGCAGATGCCACGCCGGCGACATAGGTCATGGCTGCCGCCCGGAGTACCTTCCGGGCGCCTTCCGTTTCGGATTCGCTCATCAGGGCCAGGTCCTCCAGTTGAGACAGGGCCCGGCGACTCGCGTTGAATTCCACCGGCAGGGTGAGAAACTGCATCAGGAGCGCTCCGACATATGCGACGACGCCGGCCTGAACCAGCCAGATCATGTCGAGTAGAGCACCTCCGATGAGGGCCGGAATCCCGAACCGCGCGGCGAAGTTCGCGACGGGGGCCACCGCGGTGCGGAACTTCAGCGGCCCGTAATGCAGATGATCCTGCAGCGCGTGGCCGGACTCGTGTGCCGAGATCGCCAGCGACGCGACACTGGGCCTCTCGTAGATCGGCTCCGAGAGCCGGATCACCTTCGTGCGAGGATCGTAGTGATCGCTGAGCTTCCCTCGGACCGGTTCCACCCGGACCGCCCGCATCTCGTTCGCGTTCAGGATCGTTCGCGCGACCCGGCTTCCCGGGAGGCCGGCCGAGTTGCGCACCCGACTCCATCTGGAGTAGGTGCGCCGGAGCGTCCCCTGCACGAGCAGGGTGAAGAGGAAGACGGCCCCGACGATCAGGTAGAACGTCACGCCGGTCCCTCCTCGCCGAAGGCCATCAACGCCGCATCCGGGCGCCGCCTCGCCCGCGGACGGGCATGGCTCGCGCGGAGGATCGCGCCCGGGCCCGGTAGTCCCGCTGCACGTTCTGCGGGACGGGCCGCGTCGCCGGCCTCGTGGACGGCCTCGGCGAAGGCGCGGGCCTCGCCTGCGGACGGGCGGGAAGCGGCTGAGGCCTGGCTTCGGGCCGTGGCCGCGACGGCATCGGCTGCGGCCTGGCTTCGGGTCTCGCCGGACGCGTGATCGGCACCGTCGGACCGATCTCGCCCGGTCGGGCCTCCGGCACGGTCGGTTTCCAGGTGCCCTCCTCCCGGCTGTTCCACTCTCCGCCGGGGAGGCGCTGATAGACGTTGCCGTCCCGGTCCGCCAGCACGTTGTTCGGGCCGCGGGCCTTCCGATCCGCCTGGACCTGCCGGGCCCGGTCGAGCGTGAGCGGTTCGGCGACCCGGTCCCGGTTCGCGCCCTGCTGGTAGAGGCTGCCGCGTCGGTCCGCGGCCGCGGCGATCGCGGGCCGCGCTGCATTCAGAGGCACCGGCGTAACCCGATTTCCGATGTTGATGTCACCGGTGTTGATGATCAGCGGGGGCCGATAGCCGCCGGGCGGGTAGTAGCCCCCGCCCCAGCCCGGACCCCGACCGGGACCCCAGCCCGGCCGATAGTAGCCGCCGTAGCCGCCGCCGAACCCGGCGCCCACGTTCATGAACCCCCAGCTCCAGCTGAAGCCGAAGGTCCATCCGGTCCAGGGATTGTAGCCGACGTGGAGCCCGTAGCTCGGCGGCCTCGGATAGTAGGCGCCCGGTCCCCAGTAGGGCGGGTAGTGCCAGCCCGTGCCGTAGACCGGGACGCCGGAGTAAGGATAGGACCAGCGGTACCCCGGCGTGTAGCCCACGTATACGACCTCGGGCGTGGAGTCGTAGACGTGCACGTGCGTCAGATTGTACGCCAGCGACTCGGGCGGGATGTGCACGAACTCGTCCTCGGGAATCTCGTCCGCGAGCGTCCACGGGCCCATCGGGTCCTCGGCCACGAACCAGACGGCGTCGTCGCAGGCGTAGTAGCGCCCGTCCACCCGCAGCACCTGGGCGGCCGTATTGACGGCGTAGTCGATGTTGGTGCCCGAGATCCGCTCGAAGCGGGGCGCACCGTCGTAGGTCACCTCGAGCGTGGCCTCGCTCCGCCGGATCGCCGCCGTCTGGGGCAGGTACATGTCGAGCACCGCATCCTCGGCCTCAGGGGTCCCCGCGACCGAGGTGCGGGCGCCGGCGAGGTCCGAGGCCGGCGGAATCTCCCGGAAGGCGGCCGGAAGCTCGTCGGGGGGCACGAAGCTCCAGGGCCCGTCCATCGACGCGGACCGGAACCAGCGACCTGATAGGAGCAGGAGGACGTCGTTCGTCGCAACGTCCCTGACGATCGGAGTCTCGGTGTTCTGCACGTAGAGCAGGTCGCCCACCCCGATCGGTCGCCACTCGGGCGGACCGTCCGTGACGACGAGCTCGGAGGGCTCGGTGGCCACGACGATCTTCGGCGGCGGCTGTGGAGCCGGGATGGAGGAGGTGTCCGGGGGCACGACGCGGGCCACGTCGGCCGGCGGGGCGTCGATCGGACTCCACGGCCCCATCGGGTCGCGCGCCCCATACCAGATCTTGCCGCCGCTCAGGTAGTAGTCGGCCCCGTCCTTCACGACCGCGAAGGGCGCGTTGGCCACCTGCGCGAGGTCGGTGTCCGGAATCGGCAGCGTCCGGGGCGCGCCGTCGTACTGGAGCAGCTCGGCGAGCTCCTCGGAGAAGAGGATCCGGGGCGGCTCGTGGTTCAGGCCCTCCAGGCTCCGCCGCTCCACCTGCGCCGTCGCCAGGCTCGCGGCCAGCGCTTCGCGGGAGACCGGGATCACGACCTCCGCGAAGGTACGGGTCAGCGACTCCGTGACCCGCCGTTCCTCCTCTTCGGTCACCTCCGGCCACCGGGCGCGGGTGACCCGGATCTCCCGGACCCGTGCCATGTCGCCGGACTGGTCCGCGTCGATGCGGGCGTCGAACCAGAGCGTCCCGAAGGTGGGCTCGTCGCCCGGGCTCGCACGATAGGATGCCGCGGCCCGGCCGGTCAGGGCGTTGCCGGAAAGCGTCTCGGGCTGCGGCTGATAGAGGGTGAGAGTTCCGTCCGCGAAGTCCACCTCCTTCGGCCATGCGGTCTCTTGAGCGCCCGTCGTTCCGACGACGGTCAGCAGGCACAACGCTGCCAGGGGCGATCGGAGAACGGCACTTCGAAGCTGCAATTTTCGCATGGTACGGGACTCTCCCCCTGATACGACGGGCGGACGCCCCGCAGGACGCCCGCCCGTTCCGAAATCTCCCGCCGGATGCTGCCGGTCAGCTGCCCGGCGGCACCAGCTTCTCGGTGGCGTCGCCGATGCTGAAGCTGCCCGGCTTCTGGCGCGGCGGGAACTCCTGGAACGTCGCCAGGAACTTCGCGGCGATATCCGCCGCGGGAAGCATCATGTAGGCATGGTCGAGGAACCAGTCGTCGTACGTGTTCGACGTCACCATGCCCCGCTCGTACGGATCCCGCCGCAGGTTCTCCAGCAGGGGTGTCCGAAGCGGAACGAACGGCTCGCGCCACGCCTGGAAGGTCGCCTCCGCCCGCTGCTCGAGGAAGATCACCTTCCAGTCGTTGTAGCGGAGCGCGGTCAGGTCGCCGTCATCGGAGAAGTAGAAGATCTCGTGTCGCGGGCTCTCGTCCGTCTGTCCCGTAAGCATCGGAAGGATGTCGTAGCCGTCGAGATGCACCTTGTAGCTGCGCGAACCCAGGCGCTGCCCGCCGAGGAGCTGCTGCTTGATGTCGGGATTCCCGGCGGCGGCCGCGAAGGTCGGGAACCAGTCCATATGGTGGACGATCTCGTTGCTGACGCTGCCGGCGGGAATGTGACCGGGCCAGCGCA
>JARRPA010000159.1:0-10642 GCA_037383305.1 Gemmatimonadota bacterium
CGGCCGGACGTCGATCTGAACCTTCAATTCGACAGCGAATGGCTGCAGTTCCGGTCGCCCCGTCCGATGACCACGCGGGTGTGGGTCAACGTCGAGTTGCCAGGCGACGAGGTGGACGAGGCGAGCCGCTCCTCAGACGGGTCCCGACTGGAGGCGGTGCTTACCCTGCTCGATGAAGATGGAGAGAATCTCGTGACCGTTCCGGCGGAATTCGACCTCGATCCCGCCGGGTCGGCCGGTCCGGGCGCGGTGCTCGGGGTGAGGATTCCCGCCGAGGTTCCCCCGGGACGGTACGAGACTCTGTTCCAGCTCCGATTCCCTCCCGCGGACGATGGCCCTGCGCGGGGCAACTACGTCTCGGACTCCCTGGTGGTCCGCGATTTCGGTGGGGCACTCCCCTTGCTCTCGGACATCGCGGTCGCCCCGGACTCCGGAGGCGCCTGGCAGCCGCGTTCCGGACTCGCCATTCGACCGTCGCCCTCGCACCGCAGCGGCCCGGACGGTATCGCCTGGATCTATCTCGAAGCCTACAACCTGACACCGGGTGGGCAGTACGGAGCTCGGGTCCGGCTCCTGGATGGATCGGGCGGGGAGGGCGGCCCTCCCGCGTTCGAGCAGGAGTACTCGGGCGTGGCCTCGGCCGGGGCGCGTATCCTGACCCCGATCGTTCTCCGGCTGGAGCTGAACGAAGTGCCTCCGGGCAACTACGAGCTGAAGGTACGTCTCACGGATCTCGCGACCGGTGTCCGCACTCTCGATTCGAGCACCACGATCATCATTTCCGGCCGTGATCCATGATGCGGACATCCGGGCCCCCGGCTGAAGCCCGGGGACCAGGGCCGCTCGGCCGCCTCCGCGGTAAGCTCAGCTCTCCCCTTCGAGCACCAGCTCCACCTGTCCCGGCTTGTCGTCTCCCGCCTCCGCGGTGAGGGCGCTCCGGTCCGGGCTCTCCTCTTCTGCCGCGGGTTCGATCCGGCCGGAGCGTTCTTCTCCGGGAGGTCCCGCCCGTTCGCTCGGAGATGCGGAACGCGAGCGCAGAGGGTACACTGCGGTCACCGGGCCCGCGCGCTTCGCGATCTGCGGGATTCTCACACCCGCTCCCCTCCGCGGCCGTTCGCGGATCTCGTCGGTCTCGATTGGAATCGCCTCGCCCGCCACGAGCTCCACGACCACGCGGTCTCCCGGATGGGCCTCGACCACGGCCACCAGGTCGCCGGAGGTATTTCTCTCGGGCAGGATCGAGACGCCCTTGCCCGCCCGTCCCTGCCGCTTGATCTCCGTGTAGGGGACTCTCTTCGCATGCCCGTTCGCGGTCACGATGGCCAGAGAAGCATCCCGGCGCGGCATCAGTGCACTGACGACCGTATCGTGCTCGTCGAGATCCATTCCTTTCACTCCACGGGCCGCTCTGCCCATCGGCCGGATGTCGTCCTCGGCAAACCGGATCACCTGCCCCTGACCACTGGCCAGCAGCACATCTTCCTGCCCCCGGGTAAGGTGAACGGAGAGCACCCGATCGCCCTCCGAGAGTCCCGTGGCGCGGATGCCCCCGCTCCGGATGTTCGCATACTCGTCCAGGGAGGTTCGCTTCACCTGACCTCCCCGGGTGGCGACGAGCACCAGCCGCTCCGGATCGAATTCGTCCACGGGAATGACGGAGACGATACGTTCGTCCGGCTCGAGAGCCACGTGCTCGTCCAGCGGTCGACCTCGCGAGCTGCGGGTGCCGGGCGCCAGATCGCGAACCGGAATCGCGTGTACGGCGCCCAGGTCGGTGAAGCAGAGGAGCTGCGCGTCCCCTCGCGCCACGAACGCCTGCGAGACGAAATCGCCCTCCCGTTCTTCCATTGCCTCGGCCCCGGCGACTCCCCCGCCGGATCCTCGAACGGTCTGGGCCTTCACGTACCCTCTGCGGCTGAGCATGACGAGAGCCGATTCTCCACCATCACCCGACGGCAGGGGATACGGCTCGTTCTCGTCCAGAATTTCCGTGCGTCGAACATCCCCGAAACGCAACGCGATGTCGTCGAGCTCTTCACGCAGGAGCGATCGCCGGGCGGCGTCTTCCTCGACCAGGTGCCGAAGCTCCGCGATCTGCGTCATCAGCGACTCCAGCTCGTCCCTCAGCTTGCGCCGCTCGAGCTGAGTGAGGCGGGCCAGTCGCATGGCGAGAATCGCTTCCGCCTGTCGCTCGGAGAGACCCAACTCGGCGCACAGGCGATCGGCGGCCGCCTTCGGAGAGGTGGAGGCCCGGATCAGCTCGATCACCCGATCGATGTCGTCCAGGGCCGTCAGAAGTCCCTCGAGGACGTGCGCCCGGTCTTCCGACTTCTCCAGTTCGTGCACGGCCCGCCGACGGATGACTTCCAGCCGGTGGTCCACGAAGCTGGAGAGCGCCTGCTTGAGGTTCAGCTGCTCCGGGCGGCCATCGACGAGGGCCAGCATGATGACGCCGAAGGTCGTCTTCAACTGTGTCTTGAGAAACAGGGTGCGGATCAGCTTTTCCGGGTCCGCGTCACGCTTGAGCTCGATCACGAGTCGAAGCCCATCTCGGTCCGACTCGTCCCGCAGGTCCGTGATCGCGTCGGCGCGACCCGCGCGGACGATCTTCGTGATCTGCTCTATGACCCGCGACTTGCTGACCTGATAGGGAAGCTCGGTGACCACGAGAGAACTCTTGCCGTAGCTTCCCTCCTCCAGCTGCATGCGAGCGCGGACCTCGATCAGGCCACGGCCCGTCCGATAGGCGTCTCCGATTCCCTCCCAGCCCCAGATATACGCTCCGGTTGGAAAGTCCGGGCCTTCCACCTCGCACTCCGGGTTCGATATCAGGTGGTGTGTCGCCGTGATAAGCTCCCGCAGGTTGTGCGGCGGGATCTTCGTGGCCATTCCGACCGCGATGCCATCCGAGCCGTTGAGCAGGAGGTTCGGCAGCCGGGCGGGAAGCGAGGTCGGCTCGTCGAGACGGCCGTCGAAGTTCGGTACGAAATCGACGGTATCCATATCGATGTCGGTCAGCAGTTCCAGCGCGATCGGCGCCAGTTTCGCCTCGGTGTACCGGTAGGCAGCCGCCGAATCGCCATCGATCGATCCGAAGTTTCCCTGGCCGTCGATCAGCGGATAGCGGAGCGAGAAGTCCTGCACCATCCGGACGAGCGTGTCGTAGACGGCGCTGTCACCGTGCGGGTGGTACTTGCCGAGAACGTCGCCGACCACGGTGGCGCTCTTCTTGTAGTCCCGGTCCGGGAGAAGGCCGAGCTCATACATGGCGTAGAGGATGCGCCGGTGGACCGGTTTCAGTCCGTCGCGGGCATCCGGCAGCGCACGCTGAACGATCACGCTCATCGAATAATCGATGAACGAGTCGCGCAGCTCTTCCTCGATCAGGCGGGGTACGATCCGTTCCTTGTGGGCGGTTTTCATGAGCCGGGCTGCATTCTCCGTCGAGTCTTCGGGGTCGAGTTTCGGGTCACCTTCGGCAAGGTCGGGACGGGCTGAGAACGGCACAAGGGCGAGAACGGGCGGGCTCCGCGGTCGGCATCGCCCGGTTCCGCCGAATCATCCGGCCAGTAACGCGATGGTCTCCCGCTGCGGAAGGGAGGGCTCACGGGGTGCGAAGAGGACGAGAGCCCTGCGTTTCGGGTCGGAAGGAAGGTGCAGATACAGTCGTCCTTCGAGGGGCGCTTCGCGGGCCGGCGTCGCGCGTCCGGTAGCGTCGATCTCGACCGCTTCGCCGGGGCAGAGCCGGTCCGCCAGCCAGCATCCGTACGCCAGCCATGCGGCCAGGGGATCGTGGTCGTCGGATGCGATCTCCGGCACCAGGGTCTCCTCGTATCGCCGGGTGGCTTCCACGAACGCGTCGGGATCCCCCGCTCGCAGCTCCCGAAGCAGATCGCGAAGGGCCGGTCTCGGATCGTCGAGACCGGCCCTCTCCAGCGCGTCCGCCGTTCGCCGGTTTCCCCGGGAAACGGGATCAGCCACCGGCCGCCATCGAATCGAGGAATTCCTGGTTGTTCTCGGTTCGCTTCAGCCGCTCGATCAGGAAAGAGATCGCCTCGGCCGGAGGCATGTCGGCCAGGAAGTTGCGGAGGAGGTAGATCCGGTTGAGTTCGACCTCGTCGAGGAGCAGCTCCTCGCGCCGCGTGCTGGAGCGGTTGACGTCGATCGCGGGATAGATCCGCTTGTCGGCGATCTGCCGGTCCAGCACGACCTCGCTGTTCCCGGTTCCCTTGAATTCCTCGAAGATCACCTCGTCCATGCGGCTTCCCGTCTCGACCAGAGCGGTGGCGATGATCGTGAGGCTGCCGCCTTCCTCGATGTTGCGGGCAGCGCCGAAAAAACGCTTCGGCTTGTGCAGCGCGTTGGCGTCCACGCCACCCGAGAGGATCTTCCCGGAGTGGGGGACGGTCGTATTGTAGGCGCGGGCCAGCCGGGTGATCGAGTCGAGCAGAATGACTACGTCCTGCTTGTACTCGACCAGCCGCTTCGCCTTCTCGAGCACCATCTCCGCCACCTGAGTGTGCCGGTCGGCCGGCTCATCGAAGGTCGAGGAGATGATCTCGGCATTCACGTTCTCTTCCATGTCCGTCACCTCTTCGGGCCGCTCGTCGATGAGCAGCACGATCAGGTGGACGTCCGGGTCGTTCTCGAGGATGGCGTTGGCCGTCTTCTGCAGAAGAATGGTCTTTCCCGCCTTCGGCGGCGAAACGATCAACATCCGCTGCCCCTTGCCGACCGGACTCATCAAGTCCATCACACGCATGGAGATGTCGCCGTCGGCACGCTCCAGGCGCAGCCGCTCTTCCGGGTACCTCGGTCGGAGATTGTCGAACGCGATCCGGTGCTTGGCCTTTTCCGGGTCGTCTCCGTTCACCTCCTCCACCTTGAGGAGCGCCAGGTATCGCTCTCCCTCCTTGGGCGGACGAACCTGGCCGAGAATCGTGTCCCCGGTCCGAAGGTCGAAGCGCTTGATCTGAGAGGGCGACACGTAGATGTCGTCAGGTCCGTAGAGGTAGTTCCAGTCCTGGCTCCGAAGGAATCCGTATCCCTCCGGCAGGATTTCCAGCACCCCTTCTCCTCGCAGCACCACGTCCGAGTCGAGAAGATTCTGCTCGATGCGGAATATGAGGTCCTGCTTCCGAAGACCGGAGAAGTTGGCAATCTCCAGCTCCTCGGCCATGTCGTGCAGTTCCGCTATGGATTTCGATTTCAGTTCGGCAATGTCCACGAGGGTCGCTCCGTCGGTGCGCGGTCCGGGGATGAGACGAACAGTGACCGGTTCGCTGATCCGGGGACGGTGGGTGAAGTGACTTGTAACTGAGTTGCCTGCGTCGCTCCGGCGCTTCGAATTCTGGTGAGAATCGGAGGCGGTCGGGAAACCTTACCGCCGGGTCCGTCAGCGGTCAAGATCGCGCCGCCGTCGGACCCGATATACGTTCGAGCGCGGACAGAGTTCCCCAGGTCGGCGACGATGGGAGGAGTGTATGGCGCGGCACAATCGGGAGACGAAGGGGATGGACCAGGTCGGTCGACTCTGGCGAATCGGCTTTCAGCCCGACTGGCTCAGCCGGATCAAGATCTCGCGGCCGCTCCGGGATGGTCGCCGTCGCTCGAGTCAGACGCTCTTCCGCAACCCCGCGCGGCGAGCCGAGGCGCCGCCGGGACGTGTGGTGCGCACGACGATCAGCTCGGTGGATGGAAAGGCGCGCTTCCGAGTCGCGGTGGAAGATCCCGAGAGAATCGTGGAAGAGGTGATCGTCGTGACGCGGCAGGGCGGAAAGGGACGTCGGAGCGAGATCGTGAAATTCGTGATCGAGGCGAGGCTTCCGGGTCCGAAACGCTGATCGCCGGCTCCCGTCGGAGTCCGCCCTCAGAACAGCCGGATACGCAGCCAGGCCAGCGGGTGCGCACCCAGTTCGAGGGTCAGCGAGAGAGCACGAGCGGAGTCCGCCGAGGCCCGTGTCGCCTCGGACGCCGCCAGTTCTTCGATCGCGCTCGCTGATCGTGCCATCACCGCCCGTAGCGAGTCGTCCCGGACCAGCCGGCGCAGCCCCCGGCCCCCCTCCCAGGCGGACGAGAGTTGACGTGCGGCCGTGCGTGCCGAATCCATGCGGGACCGCAATTCACGGTCTGCCAGGAATCGGGATGCGGACCCCCCTCCTTCGACTGCTTGTTTCTGTAAGGCGATCACGTCCTCGGCCGCGATGGCGAAGGCGTCCCGCACCGAATCTGCCATCGAACGGAAGTCTTCGAGGTCAGGGCGCTGAACCGCTCGAAGCGTGTCGCCGTCATTGACGCGAGGCGCCCCGGGCGTTCCGGCTCCGATCTTGACCACGGACGGGGCCATGATCCCCGAGGCGCCGATGGTGACCCGCGCGTCGGATCTCAGGTTGGGAATCGATTCCCGCAGCAGCACGGCATCTATGGCGACCCGCTCATCGGGTGCGCCGCCGGGTGGGAGGAAATGCAGATCCAGGACCCGGCCCGACGGCTTTCCTGCCAGCCATACCGGTGAGCCGCGCTCCAGGCCTCCAACTTCCGGTGCGAGAATGGTCAGTCTCGGGCCTTCAGCCGTCGCACGGCGAACGGCATCGCCGAAGAACGTGATCAGCGACACAGCCGACAGGGCAGCGAGTATGAGCAGTCCCGGCCAGACATCCGCCCAGTCCGCGGACCGCCCGGATCTTGATGGGTCCATGCCGGATGGTAAGCGGATCGGTGCGAATCGTCGAGCGGTGTTTTCTGCTGGCCGGTCGCCGCGACGAACTGTACTGTCATGGCATGGGTATGGATTCGGCCGTCGCCTGGGTCGGCCACGCGACGCTGGACGGGGTCGCCCGGATCGGCCGGGCCGCGGCGTTCACGGGTGCCGTCGCGCGCGCTCTCCTCGATCTGAGGACCTGGGTGCCCCAGGCGGCCGCACAGGTACGCCGAATC
The DNA here is from genome assembly GCA_037383305.1 of Gemmatimonadota bacterium. Classification (GTDB taxonomy): domain Bacteria; phylum Gemmatimonadota; class Gemmatimonadetes; order Palauibacterales; family Palauibacteraceae; genus Carthagonibacter. The sequence continues at coordinate 6,937 of JARRPA010000159.1, forward strand.
GGCGTCGATTCCGTGCCGGTGGCCCTGTTCATAGCCGTCTTTACAGGGATCGTTCTCGCGCTTCAGAGTTCCTACACGTTCACCGGTGTCGTCCCGCTCTACTTCGTGGGCGTGCTCGTCGCGAAATCGATCATGCTCGAGCTCGGCCCCGTGCTGACGGGTCTCGTGCTGTCCGGCAGGGTCGGAGCGAACATCGCGGCCGAAATCGGGACGATGCGGGTGACGGAGCAGATCGACGCTCTCGAGATGCTCGCATACGAGCCGGTATCCTATCTGGTGGTCCCGCGTGTGGCGGCGGGAATCATCGCCTTCCCGATCGTGACGGCTCTCGCTCTGGTCGCCGGTATCGGAGCCGGCTGGTTGACCTCGGTGAATCTTCTGGATCTGTCTACCCAGGAGTTCATTCGGGGCGTCCGGATGTTCTACGAGCCCTTCGATCTTCGCTATCCGCTGATCAAGGCCGCCAGCTTCGGTGCGGTCGTGACGACGGTCGGATCCCTGTACGGGTTCTATGCCCAACGCGGCGCCGAGGGCGTCGGAATCGCAGCCACCCGTGCCGTGGTCGTCGGAGCCATGCTGATCCTGGTTCTCGACGCTTTCTGGGCCGTCGTCCTTCTCTGACCGATGATACGCATCGACTCCGTCCGGAAGTCGTTCGGATCGCAGGTCGTTCTGGCTGGCGTCGACCTGGAGGTGACCACCGGGGAGACGGTGGCGGTGCTCGGGCGTTCCGGCTCGGGAAAGAGCGTGCTCCTGAAGCAGGTCGCGCGCCTGCTGCGACCGGATTCCGGAGTGATCTTCGTGGGCGATGTGAAGATGTCTCACGCCGACAAGCCGACCGTCATGCGGGCCCGCGGATCGATGGGATACGTATTTCAGTTCGCCGCCCTGTTCGACTCCCTCACGATCGGTGAGAACGTCGCGCTGCCCCTGCGACGCGGAGGGATCTCCGGTGATGGAGCCCGCACGCGGGTCATGGAGGTGCTGGAGACAGTGGGACTTCCCGACCAGGCGGAGCACTATCCAGCGGAATTGTCGGGCGGCATGAGGAAGAGAGCCGGGATCGCCCGGGCGGTCGTCGCAAGGCCGAGCTACCTTCTCTATGACGAGCCGACGACCGGACTGGACCCCGTCACCACGGCAGTGATCGACGAGTTGATGCTCCAGATGAAGCGGGATCTGCGAGCCACGAGCATACTCGTCACCCACGATATCCAGAGCGCCTTCCGGGTCGCCGACCGTGTGGCGCTGCTTCATGCGGGACGGATCCGCTTCGCTGGGACGCCCGACGACGTGCGCGGCTCGGACGATCCGCTGGTCCGGGCGTTCGTCGAAGGACGCCAGGAGTTGTGGCCGCCGGATTCGGTGTGATGGTTCGAGGGAGATCGCGAGGAGAACGGCTTCGCCGCGTGCCGAACGAGGGGGAACATTGACCCGACGCAACGAGATCATTACGGGGCTCTTCGTGCTGCTCGGAATCGCGGTCGTCACCCTGGCTTCGATCTGGTTGGCCGGGGGGCGCTGGCGGGAGCAGGGCGTCACTCTTACGGCCCGTTTCCACGGGGTCGGACAGCTCAAGGAAGGGAATCCGGTCTCCACGCGAGGAGTCACGATCGGCACGGTCGAGTCGATCCGGCTCGTCGACGGAGGCCTGGTGGACGTCGTGATGCGGATCCGGGAGGGTGTCGATCTACCGAAAGAGCCCATCGCGCTTCTGCAGGCGTCTTCACTGTTCGGCGATTGGGAGGCCACGATCGTAAGCTCCGACGAACGACCTGAAGTCCTTCTCGACTCCGCCGTGGTCGCGCCGGGCGTGATACCGGGTGCGGCCGTTCCCGAGTTCTCGCGGCTCACGGATCACACGGCCCGGATCGCGGAAAATCTCAGCGGAATCACAGACCGGCTGGACCGGGCGATCAGCCAGGAAACGGCGGATCAGCTGGCCGAGGCGATCGCCAACATCAATCAGGTGACGATCGAGCTCGGCGATCTGCTGCGGGGTCAGCGCGCCGCCTTCGACACCCTGGCCGGGGATGTCACCGCGACCGGGCGAGCGGTGCGCGACGCCTCCGATGCGCTTCTCGCGACCGTGTCGCGTCTCGACTCGGCGACATCCGGAGATCGGCTCGCGTCGATTATGGAGGATGCGGAAACCACGGCCGGCCAGCTCGTACAGCTCTCGGCCGAGTGGTCGGAGGCAGGCGGACGGGCCAACGAGGTGCTCGCCCGCGCCGACACCGCTCTCGTCCGGGCCAGCCTCGTACTGGGACGGATCGAAGACGGCGAAGGAACGCTCGGACAGCTCTCGGCCGATACGGTCCTGTACGAGAACACGGCGGCGGCACTCTCCGAGCTGCGGGCCCTGCTGGACGAGATCAAGACGAACCCCGACCGCTATTTCAACTTCTCGATCTTCTGATCCTGCCCGCCGGACGGTGCCTCAACTGTCCGGTTCGTCGTTCCGACAACTCGTCGCCTCCCGCATGCTCTTCCGGAAAGCGTGGCGCCTTTTCAGGCGGCGCCGGAATCCCGAGCGAGGAGGTGCGAATGAGTCGTTCCGTGAATCGAGTGATCCTGGTCGGCAATGCCGGTGCCGACCCTGATGTACGACGCACCTCGTCGGGGAGCACCGTCGCACATCTGTCGCTCGCAACAAACCGTGTCTTCCTGCGGGAGGGCGAGGAACAGCGCCGTACGGACTGGCATCGTCTGACCTTCTGGTCCGGTGCGGCCGAAACCGTGGAGCGGTTCGTGCGCCGGGGCAGCCGGCTCTACGTTGAGGGTCGCCTCGAATACGGAGCATACGATCGCGACGGCGTGTCCATTCCGACGGCGGATGTCATCGTTCAGGAGTTCGTGATGCTCGACGCCAGGAACGGCTCGGAATCGGAAAGCGGGCGCTCAGATCCGGAGCGCGAAGACCCGCTCGCTTAGTCTCTCGGGTCTCGGGGCTCGACGGCCGTTCACGCTCGGCCCGTTGCGCGAGGATCGCCGAGACGGGAATCTTCGGCGATCCGCACAACCGAGACAGGAGCGTGCATGTCGAAGGGCCCGATTTCGGCTCCGGACGACGATGCGGCCGCGAGCGGCATCGGCAAGCTGTCGACGAGCGAGCTGCCCGAACCCCTGCAGTCCGACGTGCAGGGCTCGTTCCGCGTTCTGGTCACGGGCGCCGACGGGTTCATAGGGCGACACTTCCTTCCCCGATTGATCTCCCGGGGGCATCGAGTCCGCGCGCTCGTCCGGAAGATCCCGACGCGCCCCGGCGCCGCGGTTCCCGGTATCGAATGGCGGGTCGCGGATCTCACGGAGCGGAACACGCTCGAGGGCGTCGCCGAGGGCTGCGACAGGGCAGTGCACCTTGCCGGCAGTTTCGCGACGGCCGACGGCGTACGACTCGGGAAGTTACATGGAACGGGAACCCGCAATCTCGTGCGGGAGCTTGTCAGTTCGGACATCGATCGCGTCGTGCTCGTCAGCGCACTCGGGGCGAGTCCTGACGGAGGAGCTTTCTTCAGATCCAAGTTCGAGGCCGAGGACATCGTCATGTCCTGCGGTAGGGAATACGTCATTCTGAGGCCCTCCATCGTGTACGGGCCAGGAGATCATTTCACGGAGCCCATCGCCGGGATTCTGCGGATGTTGCCGTGATTCCCGATGATGGGTGACGGTACGTCCGAGCTGCAGCCGCTGGCGGTGGAGGATA
>JARRPA010000160.1:0-7691 GCA_037383305.1 Gemmatimonadota bacterium
CCGACATACGCTCGCGTGGCCGCTCTGCGGGAGGCCATTCCCGGATCGTTCCGGTCATGACGGAGATCATGCGGCGGTGTCTCACCGCAGGATCAAACTCGAATCTTCCCCCCGGCAGGCGGCCCGGACACGAATCCCTCAGGAGACCTGCCCTTCCGCCGAGGCATCTCGGGCCGACCGCCGTCCTCGTCAGGAACTCGCATTCGCCTGTTCGGCCGATCCGCAACCGCAGAGAACGCGACGCGACCGTTCGCCCGTCCATCGTGATCGGCCCGCTGCGCCGATCCCGGATCCGGTTTCCGTCGGGAGTGTCAGTTCACGCCACCGCCCCGTGACACTTCTTGAACTTCTTGCCGCTACCGCAGGGACAGGGATCGTTGCGACCGACGTCGTCGTACTCCGCGTCGAGAGGTGTGGAGGTGGATGCGCGCTGCTGCCCGATGCCCGAGATCTCAGCGGACGGTGCCACGCCGACGCCTCCGGGGGCGGGACCGCCCGCGGCACCCGAGGGTGCGATTCCGGTGTCCATCGCCGATGCGGCGACGCCCGTGGGAGCGAGTTCCGGAGTCGCCCGGCGGCGCCGCGCGGCGGCTGGCAGACCACTGCCGCTGACGGCGCTGCTTTCGACCACGTCGGAGGGGCCGCTCATCGAGGTGACCCTCGGGGCCCGAAGCTGCGGCCGCGCCTCCAGCTGTGCCCGGAACAGCAGGCTCGCGATACTGCGCCGAATGTCCGCCAGGAGGTCCACGAAGGCCTCATAGGCCTCCTTCTTGTACTCCACCAGCGGGTCCTTCTGACCGTACGAGCGGTAATGGATCGAGGTGCGGTGGTGATCCAGATCGTACAGGTGGTCCTTCCACTTCTCATCGATGACGGACAGTACGACGAAGCTGAGCACCCGCTCCCAGCTCTCTCCGAAGCTGTCCAGCTTCTGCCGGTATGCCTCGTGAGCGAATTCCACCACGGCCTGCTCCAGGGCCTCGGTGTCCATCCACGGGTAGTCCGCGGCGCCGACATCGTCCTGATTCAGAAACGACGCGACCAGGAAGTAGTCGAGCAACAGCCGCTCCCGCAGGGCCTTCAGGTCCCACTCATCCGCATGACTGTTCGGCTCGATGATCCGGTCGAACTCCATCCGGAGCGATCGCTCGATCATCTCCCAGGTCTCGCCCTTGAGATCCTCGCCGCCCTCGAGTGCGAACAGCCGGAGGTCGTAGATCACCTCCCTCTGCTGGTTCATCACATCGTCGTACTCGAGCAGTCGCTTTCGGGCCTCGAAGTTCTGCAGCTCGACCCGACGCTGCGCACGTTCGATCGACTTGGTCATCCAGGGATGCGTGATGACCTCGCCCTCCTCGGCTCCGAGCTTGTCCATCACCCGCGCCACCCGATCTGTGCCGAACAGACGCATCAGGTCGTCTTCCAGGGAGAGGAAGAACCGGCTCGAGCCCGGATCGCCCTGACGGCCGGCGCGGCCCCGGAGCTGGCGATCGATCCGCCGGGATTCGTGGCGCTCCGTTCCGAGGATCTGCAGCCCGCAGGGCGGATCCACGTAGCAACCGAGCTCCTGCACCTGTGCCTCTTCCAGGTCCGCCTCCTCGGCCACCTGGCCGAACGCCGGCTCGCTCGACTGGATGCCGCACACCCCGCACTTCACGACCGCGGCTCCGAGTTTGATGTCGGTTCCCCGTCCGGCCATGTTCGTGGCGATCGTGATCGCTCCGGGCTGGCCGGCCCGGGCCACGATCTCTGCTTCCCTCTCGTGCTGCTTCGCGTTGAGGACCTCGTGCTTGAGACCGCGTCGCTTGAGCATCCGGGCGAGGGTCTCCGACACGTCCACACTGGTCGTCCCGACGAGAATCGGCAGGCCTCTGTGATGCAGCCGTTCGATCTCGTCGAGGAGCGCGGCGTATTTTTCCCGCTTCGTCTGATAAAGCAGGTCGTCCCCATCCATGCGGCGGATGGGCCGGTTGGTGGGAATCACCACGACCTCGAGGCCGTAGATCTCGTGAAACTCGGCCTCTTCCGTCTCCGCTGTTCCGGTCATCCCGGCCAGCTTGTCGTACATGCGGAAGTAGTTCTGGATCGTGATCGTGGCGAGCGTCTGGGTCTCCCCTCGGACGCTGACCCCCTCCTTCGCCTCCACGGCCTGATGCAGACCATCGCTCCAGCGTCGCCCATGCATCTTCCGGCCGGTGAACTCGTCGACGATGATCACTTCGCCGTTCTCGACCACGTATTCCACATCCTTCTCGTACAGCGCGTGGCCCTTCACCAGCTGGTGAATGATGTGCAGTCGCTCCGACTTCTCCGCGTAGTCCCGTTCCAACTGCTGGATCTTCTCGCGCTTCTCGTCGGGGCCGAGCTTCTCATCATCCTCGACCTTCTTCACCGCCTCCGAAATGTCGGGTACGATGAAGGCATCCGGATCGCCGGGGCTCAGTACGTCCTGCCCCTTCTCGCTGATCTGGATCGTATGGCCCTTCTCGTCCGTCGTGTAGAGGAGCATCTCGTCGACATCGGCCATCGCCTTGTCGCGCATCAGCGCGGCCTCGGTCCGCTGCAGGAGCTGCTTGACTCCGGTCTCGTTGAGCAGCTTCATCAGGCGCTTGTTCTTGGGCGATCCGCGCTGGGCCGCCAGCAATGCCTTTCCCGTCGCGTACTCGCTGGCATCTTCCGCCTCGGCCTCGAGCGCTTCGAGGCCTTTCTCCGCCTCGGCTACCAGTTCATTGACGATATGGGTCTGCTTGCGAACGAGGCTGGCGACCTGCGCGTTGTGCTTCTTGTACACCTGCTGGTCGTCCGCCCGTCCGACGGGACCCGAGATGATCAGCGGCGTGCGGGCCTCGTCCACGAGTACCGAGTCCACCTCGTCGATGATCGTGTAGTTGTGACCTCGCTGGACCCGGTCTTCGACTCGAACGACCATGTTGTCCCGGAGGTAGTCGAACCCGAACTCGTTGTTGGTCCCGTAGGTGATATCGCAGCGATAGGCGAGCCGTCGCTCCTCGGTGCCCGGCTTCGTATCGTCGAGGCAGCCGACGGTCAGCCCGAGCCAGCTGAACACCGCGCCCATCCACTGAGAGTCGCGTCGGGAGAGATAGTCGTTGACCGTGACCAGGTGGGCACCACGTCCGGGTAGCGCATTGAGATACAACGGCAGCGTGGCGACCAGCGTCTTGCCTTCTCCCGTCGCCATCTCGGCGATCTTCCCCTGGTGAAGCACGATGCCGCCGATGAGCTGGACATCATACGGGACCATGTCCCAGGTCATCGTGTTGCCCGTGACGGCGATCTCGGAGCCGAGCAGCCGTCGGCTCGCCTCGCGCACGGTAGCGAAGGCCTCGGGCAGAATCTCGTCGAGAACCTCTTCCGTGGCCTTCTTGAGTTCTTCTTCCGCCTCTCCCAGCCGATTCGTGAGCGCCTCGCGCCGGACAGGATCCTCCGACCTGCGCCTTTCGTCCCGGACCCGCTCGATCTCTTCCGCGAGCTCGTGTGTCCGCTCGTGGATCAGAGCACGGAATTTCGGCGTCTGCGACTTGATCTCCTCGTCCGTCAGCTCGGTCAGCCGCTCTTCATGGCCCTTGATGTCGTCCACGATCGGCTGCAGCCGCTTCATCTCGCGCTCGAAACGAGTTCCCAGCACCCGGTTTACCAGAGTCTTCAGCATCCGTCCCCTGTATCCCTCTCCAGGCCGGCGGCCACGGTCACGGCGGTCTCGGCCGTGCGCGCTCCCTCCGACCAGATCTCAATCAATCGCTCCCGTATCGTTTCGGGAACGAGGTATCTCACATCCCGTCCGGCATCGAGCCGATCGCGTACTCGCGTGCTCGAGACGTCCACCCGGGTCACCGGAACCGGGATGAACGGGTAGCGCGGATCCCTCGCGGGAGCCGCCCCATCTCGAGGCATCACGGCGAGCTCGGCCAGTTCCAGGATCTTCTCCGGCTCTCGCCAGTCATCGAAGCTCCGATACTGATCGGACCCGATCACCAGCCAGAGACGGTCGGGCTTCCATTCCTTGCGTATCGACGCGAGAGTGCTCACGGTCCAGGAAGGACCGGGTCGTCGCAACTCCATCTCGCTCACGATCATCCGGGCATCATCCGCGAAGGCGTCCTGCGTCAACGCCAGCCGTACCTCGGCCGGCAGTCGCGCCGCCCGGTGCGGCGGTCGGGCCGATGGAACCACCAGCAGCCGATCGAGTCGGAGCGCCTCGAACACATCCTGGGCCACGATCAGATGGCCGACGTGCGGCGGATCGAATGCCCCGCCGAACACCCCGATCCGCCCACCGCTCATCCGTCACCTGCATCGGCGGCGGCGGCCAGTTCCGAAGCCTCCGGGCTGTCGGGGTGAGCCTGAAGGAGTCGTTCCCGTATCTGCTCCGCCTCGCGGCTGAAGCCGACGTAGGTGTACGCATCGTGCAGCAGGGCCATCACCTCCGGTTCGACGGCCGACCCCGGATACGACTCGAGGACCGACTCCAGATAGATGATCGACGACTGATACAGGTCTCGGCTGTAATACCAGCGGCCGACTCTCAGTTCCTTCGCCGCGAGCTTCTCCGTCGCTTCGGCGATCAGGGCTCGCGCGTCCGTCGCCAGCGGACTCCGGGGGTAGAATTCCACGAGCCGGGTACACTCTTCGATCGTGTTCCGCGTGAATTCCTGGTCGCGGGCGATGTCGGGAGAGAGCTTCCAGTAGGCCCGGCAGACGCCGAATTGCGCGTCGTCGGCCAGTGCGCTGTTCGGACGAGTCGTAGCGAGCTGCCGGCGACTCCAGATAAGACTCGGCCAGAAGCAGTCGAGTGCTGTCGGCGGTCGGATCCAGCGGGTCCCGGAACAGGTGATCGCGGAAGCCGCGAATCGCCTGCGAGTACTTCCCGTCGTTGAAACGCTCGGTCGACCACTCGTACCGCTGACGTGGCGTCGAGTCCGGCGGCGGCATGGCCGCTGCGCATCCCGCGGTCAGCACGACGAGGACGAAGATCGCTCCTCGTCCCGCGCTCATTGACCACGTGAGCCCGTTCCCCGAGTCCTGGTTCACCGTCCCCCTCATCTATCTCTCAACCCACGTCCGTAAGCTAGCGGACACCGAATCGGATCTCACGGATTCTCTCCTCGGCGAGTCGCACGAGCGGTCCGCTGCGAACCGGATTCAACTCGAGAACCGCGACGAAGTCCTCTTCCGCCCCTGCGAGGTCACCGAACGTCATCCGAATCTCGCCACGCTGGTAATGCGCCCGGTCCAACAGGTTCCGGGGAACCCCGAGATCGATCATCCGGTCCAGTCGCCCCGCGGCCTCGGCCGGTCTTCCCTGCTCCCGATCGGCCTCTGCGACCTCGTACAGACAGGACCCGTATTCCCAGTTCGCCTCGGCCCGGTTCCGTCGCTCCGGCTCCTCCAGGTAGCGCTCGAAGAACCGGATCGCCTCGCGACAACCTCCCACCTCCTGGAACGCGCGGGCCGTTTCGAGAAACGCCGCGTTCGGCGGTGCCTCGCCCTCGAGCACCGCAAGATAGAGAGGCAGTGCGCGATTCCAGTCGCTCAGCTCCGCGTAGTAGCGCGCCAGCGGCAGCATCAGGTCCGATGGAACTCTCCCGACCCCCATTGCCAGTACGGGCTCCAGCGCCCGTGCCATGTTGTCGGGCGAGCCTCGCTGTCGGGCTACCCGCGCGGCCTCCGACAGTTCAGCCGTGATCTGGAGCTCGTGTTCCTCTCCGATGGCGAGCAGCGGCCGCAGATACTGGAGCGTCGCGTCAACGTCGCCCTCCGACGCGTACGCGTGGCCGAGACGAAGCAGGACGTCCGGGGTCCGACCCTCCTGGCGAAGCGCCAGCTTATATTCGGCGATGGCCGCGTCGGTCTCCCCGGCAGCCAGGAGACGGTCTCCCCGGTTGACGGCCGTGTCCGGCTCACTTCCGCAGGCCCACGCGATGCCGATCAACAGGACGAAGACGAGCCACACCGCGCGGCGCGGCGGTGAATGCGGAAGACGGAACCGCGTCATCGGCGGCCCGTCTCCGGGTCCGGGGCCGGGCCGACTGGATCTCCCCGACTGAACAGACCGTATCTCAAGATGCACCAGATCGCCCGGAATCCGTCTTTCCATCCGATCTTCTTGCCCTCTGCGTAGGTCCGTCCGCTGTAGGAGATTCCCACCTCGTACAGTCGCCACCCGCCCCGCGCCACCTTCGCGGTCAGCTCGGGCTCGACGCCGAAGCCGCGCTCGCGAATCTCCATTCCGTCGAGCACTTCCTTCCGAAAGCACTTGTAGCAGGTTTCCATGTCCGTAAGGTTCAGGTTCGTCACCATGTTCGACAGAATGGTGAGGAAACGGTTGCCCACGTAGTGCCAGAAGTAGAGGACGCGGTGCGGCTCTCCGCCCATGAAGCGGGACCCGAATACCACGTCGGCCTTTCCTTCGAGAATCGGCTGGAGGAGCTTTCGATATTCGCTCGGGTCGTATTCGAGATCGGCGTCCTGAACGATCACGACTTCGCCGGAGGCGGCAGCGAATCCGGTCGCGAGGGCAGCCCCCTTCCCCCGGTTCTTCTCGTGCACGATCAGACGATCGATGCGCCCCTCCGCGACGAGAGTTTCCAGAATCTGACGTGACCCGTCGCTCGATCCGTCGTCGACTGCGACCAGCTCGATTCTCAGGGGGACGGCGTTCACCAGACCGACCACCTGCTCGATGGTCTCCCGCTCGTTGTAGATCGGCATGACGACGCTGAGCTGCCTTCCGTGTGCTTCCGGCCCGCTCACGCCTGCTCCTCCGGTGCGACATCGGTCAGAACGGGAGGAACACTCAGACCTCCCTGCTCCGCGAGGTCACGAAAATAGGCGATCGTGAGCTCGAGGCCCTCGGCGAGTGAGACGTGCGGTTCCCAGCCCAGCGCCTTCCGCGCCTGCGCGATGTCGGGCTGACGAACCTTTGGATCGTCGGTCGGAAGAGGCACGTGGCGAATCCCGGCATCGGATCCGACTGCCTCCTGGACTCGCTCGGCGAGCTCGAGAATCGTGAATTCGTTCGGGTTGCCGATGTTGACCGGCCCGATCGTGTCGCCCTGGAAGAGCCGGTAGATCCCCTCCACCTCGTCGGAGACGAAGCAGAAGCTTCGCGACTGGCTGCCATCGCCGTACACCGTCAGGGGTCGGCCGAGCAGTGCCTGCACGATGAAATTCGACACGACGCGCCCATCGTAGGGACGCATGCGCGGACCGTAGGTGTTGAAGATCCGAACGATCCGGGTCTCGATGCCGTGGTAGCGGTGGTAGGCCATCGTGATCGCTTCGGCGAATCGCTTCGCCTCATCGTACACGCCGCGCGGTCCGATCGGGTTCACGTTGCCCCAGTAGCTCTCCGTCTGAGGATGTACCAGGGGATCGCCGTAGACCTCGGAGGTGGAAGCGAGTAGAAACCGCGCATCCCGGGCCTTCGCGAGCCCGAGCGCGTTGTGCGTTCCGAGACTCCCCACCTTCAGTGTCTGGATCGGCAGCTCCAGGTAGTCCACCGGGCTCGCCGGCGACGCGAAATGAAGCACCCCGTCCAGGCTTCCGGGTGCGTCGATGAACGTCGTCACGAGCGATTCGCTGCTGTTTCCCGACACGTTCCGCGTGAACTATTTCGAAAACGTCTTTCTTGCGACCGGTCGGATCGAATACTCCGACTCGATCGATCTCGA
>JARRPA010000161.1:0-7419 GCA_037383305.1 Gemmatimonadota bacterium
TCCGCGCTCGATGCGTCCCACGGAGCTCGCATCGAGGCGCAGGTAGAGCCGCGTCCACCGAGGCATCCCCGAGAGCCTCACGGAATGTTCCTCACGATTCCCGGTCCGATCGCGTTGGCGACGACAAGCGGCAGTTTTCTCCACACCTTCGGTCCGAGGGCGAGAGCGCCCTCGTCCGGATTGGGCGTCGTCTCACCTCCATCCGACGGCCGGTGGTACCACCAGAGCGGCTCGTCCCGGCCGCCCCACTGCAGCTTGAACCGGTGGGTTCCGCCACCGGGCGTGCAGCGCCCGAAGTTGAAGGTCCTCAACCGCTGCTCGGCGGCTCGCTCGATGAACCGCCAGTAGAGGAGCATGTTCGGTGCGACCCGGCTGTGCGCACGCAACGAAGACGCCCAGGTCATCTCGAACTCGTCGGCCCACTGAAAGCCGCAACCGGCGGCCACCGGCGCGTCATCCAGCCAGGCCGCTCCGAACCATGCGCTGTCACCGAAGACGTTCCGGATCGCCTCGAACACGGGACGACCGAGTACCGGCGTTCCGAGATCCCGCATGTTCTCGGCGAACACGCGGTAGAACGCGTCGAGCTGGTCCGGTCCGAATCTGACCTCGATGCCCTCCTTCATCGGACGGCGCACCTGGCTTCGCACCTTTCCCTTCAGCGACGAGAACGTGTGCTCGGAATCGCCCGGCTCGAGGTCGAGGAGAACGGTGACCTTCCGGTGCGAAGCGGGCAGATCGATGGGAAGCTCTGTCCGGCTGCGCAGTTCGAGGAGTTTCACGCCTTCCCGGTCGGCGACCGCGACCGCTTCCGCGGTCAGGGCCCGAACCGCGACTTCATCGCCGAGAGGACCCCCGTAGTTCAGGAACGGCATCGAGACGAGATAGTCGCCGAAAAGCAGGCTCTTCACCCGCACCAGCGGCAGCACCCCCGCGAGCCTGTCGCCGTCGTAGGCACCCAGATACGTCGTCCCGTGCCCGAATGCGTCTTCCATCACGTCGCGCCACCCGTACGAGTGGAAATGCGTGTGCTCCGGCCGGGAGCGGACGAACTCGTCCCAGGCCGCCGGCGTGTCATCGAAGAGTCGGACCTGCATCAGTACCCCCTCGCCCGGTCGACCGAGTCGGGCAGCTCCCGCCCGGCTACGAACTCCTCGAGGTTCTCGAGGAACCCCCGCCGGGCATCCTGCAGGTGCTCGGCCGGCGCCCTTCGGTAGGCCGAGTAATGGGTGAGCCACAGTCCCGGCACGCCGTAGAGGGGGCTCCGGCGGGGAAGAGGTTGCCGCCGCGTCACGTCGAGGCAGGCCGCTCTCGGGTGTCCGGCCCGCAGAGCGGCCGCGAGGTCCTCCTCCACCACGCACTCTCCCCGTCCGACGTTGACGAGCGCGGCGTCCGGACGCATGGCGGCAAGAAACCCCGCGTCCACGAGGTCCTTCGTCTCGCTCGTCGCCGGCAGCGCGAGCAACACGAAGTCGGCTTCGCCGAGCCGCTCCCGCAGGAGCTCCGGACCGATCATCTCCGATACTCCGTCCGGCGTTTCCATGTCCGGACGTCTTCGCACCGCGATCACTCGCATTCCGAAGTGTGCGGCGTGCCGGGCCACCTCCCGGCCGATTCTCCCGAAACCGACGACGAGCAGAGTGCTGCCTTCCAGGCGCCGCGCCGGCGGTGTGGCCCATTCCCGCTGGACGGTGGCCACGAAGTGCTCGGGCAGCCGTCGCGCGAGCGCCAGCACCGACGCGAACGCATGCTCGGCTACCACGGCCGAGGCCGTCGATCCTGCGTTGGTGATGACGAGCTCGTCCCGCCCTTCGGTCGCCCGGATCACATCTTCCACTCCGGTGTTGGCCGAGTGGATCCAGCGCAGCGCGGGCATCGCGTCCACCAGGGCGGAGATGTCGGCGCTCGACATGGGCCAGGCATGCAGAAGAACCCCGGCGCGCTCCAGCCGCTCGGGGTCCGGCGCCACGAGGCGTCGTGCCGACACCCGCTCCCCCCGGAGCCGACCCCGGAGCCGTTCTCGGCGGCGGGCGGTTCGCCACGAGACGGGCAGCATCCGGCCACTCCACCCCCGCGCTCGAGCTCTCTCCTCGAGCTCGACGAGGTCCATCAGGCGAGTCTCCCCGGATCGAGCCAGCGCCGGGCCAGCGCCCGACCTTCGCTCTCTCCTCGCAGTCGCCGACCCATACGCGAACGGCGCCGGGCAAAGGCACGGTCCAGCTCCTCCATCTCCCGGCGGGCTCGCTCCACGTCGTTCTGAACGGTACGGGTGCGCCGAACGGCCGCCGCTCGCGCCAGGTCGGTCACACTTCCGCCCGTCTGATCCGCGACCTGGAACAACCGCGCGACCGCCGCAGGGTACAGCGTTCGAAGAATCTCCCGTCGCCCGGCATCCGAGGCCGGAATATTCGCATAGAGGATGCCCCCCGAGTTCGCGACGAAGTCGGGCACGACGAGGATGCCCCTGCGTTCGAGGCCGGACTCGCCGAGATCCGGGCTGATCGGGCAGTTGGCGGCCGAGACGACCGAGCCGCACTGCAGCCGGTCCGCGTTCTCCGGGTTGAGGCTCCAGTGGGCCGCGCAGGGGATCAGGACGTCCACCGGCATCTCCAGAAGCTCGGCATGTTCGATCCGGGTGCCGGACTCGTAGCTCTCGAGGCCCTCATCGCCCCGCTCGGCGCGCAGCTTCCGGATCGTCGGAATGTCCAGCCCCGCTTCGTCGTGCACGGCCGTGAAACGATTCGACACACTCGTCACGCGCACCCCTGCCTCGGCCAGCATCCCGGCGAGGGTGAGCGCGGTGGCCTCGCCCGTGTCACCGCGCTGAGAAGGCGGAGGAGGAGGACCACTCACCCTTCCCGCCCCGACCTGGAATTCCCACAGGTCCTCGGGACCGAAGCCCATGTCCGTGCCCGCTCCGTACATCCGGGAACGGAGTTGTGGACCCAGCGCCCGTCCGAACGCCCGAATCGCTTCGCGCCGCGTGTCGGTTGTCCACTCCGGCGCCTCGATCAACCCGGCTTTGGCGCCTCCCATGGGCATCCCGAGCCAGGCGAACTTCCACGACATCGCGTCGGCGAGCGCGCTCACCTTTCGGGCGTCGAGGTCCGGTGTGCACCGAATGCCGCCGACCGCCCGGGGGCGGCTGCTCGCATTCAGCGCGAGCCAGCCGACGGCGCTTCCCGCCCCACCCTTCACGGTCGTGAGCGTTCGAGTCGCGCCGAGCGCCGTTACGTCCCGGCTCACTCCCTTCGCTCCCGCCTCCGCCATCATGCCGCGGGCTCGTTCAGTTCCGTCCACGGCAACTCGGCGCCGAATGCCGCTGCCCGTGCGCCGAGCACCCGGATGCGGTCCAGCGGACGAGCTACGTAGAGCTGATTGCGGTCCCCCACGCCGTAGGCCGCGAGCCGGGGCGCCAGCCGACTCCGGTTCAGCCCCATCTTGCCGCCCTGCAGGGCGACCATCGTGAGCAGGCCCGGCGTCCGATCGCGCATCTCGCGGCTGTACCGGTGGTGCGCGAGGTCCGGCCGCGGACGTGTCTCCGAATGAGGGATTCCCTCGAGCTCCGGGCAGTATGTCCGCAACAGCTCCTCGTACAGCCCGGCATCGAACAGAGACGCACGGTGGCCGAGCCTCAGCGAAATGAGCTCCGGCGTCACGAACGGGTGGTACGTCTCGGTCCGGTCGAGGACCTGGAGGTGGTTCTTCGCATGGAAGTCGCGGGTCCGGTGCATCAATACCCACAGCCAGGCCCGACGGGTCTCCGACTCGAATCCCTCCGGCCGGAATGCATCGATCTGCGCCAGAACACGCTCGCGCAGCCGGCGCGCGGAGGCTGGATCGAAGAGTGTCTCGGGGCGCATCGAGAGGTGCGCATCCAGCAGTCCTTCGGTCAGTTCTCCCGCGCGGGGCGAGCGCTGCTGCACTTTCTGTTCGAACACCCAGCCCCGGATCAGGTCATCGCCCAGCAGCCCGTCGACCATGGGGGGCGGGTCCGCCGCACCGGCGAGCGCCAGGCTCGTATAGAAACTCCGCTGGGGAAACCCGTGCGGGGCGAAGAACCACGGGTCTTCGAACGCGTCCACCAGCGATCCGGTCACCGGAACGATCCGGAGCGGGATTCCGAGTCGCTCCGCGACCTCCTGCCCCGGTCCGGCATCTCCGGCCGCGGCGTCCACCAGGACCGCCTCGTCCGGCCGGTGACCGAGCGCTGCGAGCCGGCAGGCGACGTACCGGCTGTCGTACCCCCCGGAGAGGAAGGACCCGATCCGTGATTCGTCCCGTATCACCCGGCTCAGCAGCCCGTCGACCGAGGCCCCGATGCGCTCCACGAGGTCCGAGCGCGCGAGATCGGCGTCCCCTTCCTTCCAATCGAAGGGCCGAAGGTCGAGAGCGCCCGTCACGAGGTCGATGCGCGCTCGTCCGGGGGGCAGCCGGCGGAGGCCGTCCACGAGACTGCGCCCGTTCAAGGGGTGTTCGAGCAGCAGCCAGGCCGCCAGAGCATCGGAATCGAGCCGGGACGGCACGAGACCGGCCTCCACCAGGGGCAATACGTCGGATCCGAATACCGCTCGGCCCGCGGAAGTCCGGACGAACAGCGGACGCACGCCCAGGCAGTCGGTCTCGATGTGAAGGGCCCGTTCGACCGGGTCTACCCGAAACAGGTTGAATTCCCCCAGCCAGTCATCGGTCGCCGGATCGCCGGCGGACGGCGGATTCCACAAGGTCGCGCGCAGCACCTCCGGCCCCGAGGGCCCACCCGCCGGCAGCGGACGCCCGACCGCCAGGGCGTGTCGTTCGCCTTCCGCGACGCGTCCTCGCGAGAGATCCCGGGCGGATCGTCCCACGAGGAGCATCTCGAGCCCCGGCACGCGCAGGGTCTCGACGATCGCGCCGCCGGCCTGGAGGCGCTTCTTGAGACGCCGCAGGTCGCCCGGGACGACATCGCCGGCAACCCCATATACGGATCTCATGCGGCCGTCGAATGCGCCTCGAAGAATCGCGCCCGGACCGAGGTGAAACGAAACTCCGCCAGGAGTCTCGAGAGACGATCCTCCATGCGTCCCAGGCCCCGATAGTGACGGATGCGCTGGAGGAGAGGCACCGGGATCCGCGGTTGATCCGGGTCCAGTTCCCAGGGGTGAATGTAGAACATCCCCGGCTTGCCCTCCGCCTCGCAACGGGCGAAGCCGCTGCGCGTCAGGGCATAGGGCAATTGTCGGAACCAGCCACCTCCCGCGGCGGGCAATCGGATCCCCGCGATCACGGTGGTCGTCATCGGGAGCTCCAGCAGGCGACCCGACGGGCGGACGAGGATATGCACATCGGGGTTCGCGTCCGGAAAACCGTAGCCGCGTCGCCGAATGGGGAACAGGCTCGAATCATACTCGAAACCCTCCTCGATCAGCACATCGAACGCCCAGGCGGTCGCGGGCACCAGGGAGAAGGTGGGCGCCCGGTAGCCGAGGACCGGCGCGCCTGCGACGTCTTCGAGCACCTGGCGCGAACGGCGGAGGTCCTGACGGAACTCGTCCGCCCCCATCTCGGTGATGCGTCGGTGTCCATAGCCATGCGAGGCGATCTCGTGCCCACGGCCGGAGATCCGGCGAACGAGTTCCGGATGTCGATCCGCGATCCAGCCGAGTGTGAAGAAGGTCGCCTTCGCGTCGGCTTCGTCCAGAAGGTCCAGAATCCGCTCGGTGGAGCGCTCCACTCGACTCGGGATCACGCTCCATTCCTCGCGCTCGACGATGCCGTCGAACGCATGGACCTGGAAATACTCCTCCAGGTCCACCGAAAAGACGTGCCGGCCCGGACTCGAGACCGTCGTTTCGTTTGTCGGCATCTATCGAATCACGCGTTCTGGGTCATCGGAGTCGGACCGTGGCGCGGAGTCCGACGAAACGCTCGCGATCTCTCCATTCTTCGTCTCGTCTTCGGCCGCACGAACCTGCACCCGGTACGGACTCCGATTCGCGGCGTTGAAGTGTACGATGATCTCCCCGATCAGCCCCAGCGCGATGGCCTGGATGCCGAGGGTGAAGATCAGCACTCCGAGCAGCAGCAGCGGCCGGCCCGCCAGCGATTCGCCCATCAGACGCTGCACGAAGAGCAGGGCGAGGATCAGGCCGCCGAGAATGGACAGGATTCCCCCGATCATCCCGAAGAAACGTAGCGGCTTGAAGGTGAAGCGCGCGAGAAAGAACAGTCCGAACACATCGATCAGGCGACGCAGGTAGATGCCGGGCGAGTACACCCGCGTCTTCGCGTCCCGGGCGTGCTGCGGAGCGTCCACCTCCTCCACCCGGTAGCCCTCTCGCATCGCGATGACCGGAAGGAACCGGTAGAAGTCGCCGTACAGCGGAATCTCGGCCAGAACGTCCCGTCGGACGCCTCGGACCCCGGAAGCCACGTCGCGAACCCGGCCTCCGGACAGGCCCCCGACGATCAGGTGAAGCAGTCGGGTCTGGATCCGGTTCAGCCAGGAATCCGACCTCGGCGCGCGCCGGCAATTCACGAGATCGGCGCCGTTTCGGACCCGGTCTACCAGTTCCGGGAGGACAGACGCTTCCACTCGCCGGTACGCCGGCAGAACCAGCAGCACCTCGGCACGACTGCGCGCCGCCCCGAGCTTGAGGAGCACCGATTCGCCGACGCTGTGCCCCACCTCGAACACGCGGACCGGCTGCCCACGGTCCGCCAGCGCACGGAGCGGCTCGACCCGTTCACGGTTGCGAGGTTCGACGACGAACACGAACTCGTAGGCGAGTCCCTCTTCGGCCAGCGGCGACGAGTACTCGAGGAACAGTTCCGCCAGAGGCTCCGGCCTCTCGGTCACCGGAACGATCACCGATACGGCGGGCTGGAATTCGAACGCCTGAGATGTGGGAAGTACGAGCTCTGAAACGCGCACGTCCCGACGTTCGCCCAGCGACCTGACGTCTACCATCGGGAATTCTCCGTTGCGACCGGGAGAGGGAGCTCGCCGTGTTCCCTCTCGCCGCTGATCGCTACCTCTCCGACCAGGCCGAGGAGCAGCAGGAAGAAGGCGAGCGAAAGAAACACCAGAGCCACGCTCGGATACACGAAGTCGCCCTTCACCCCGCCGGGGCCCGAGTCGGGACCGGCGAGACCGACCATCGTGAGCCCGATGAAGAGCAGCGACAGCACCGAGGCTCCGAAAGCGCCCGTGCCGAACATCGCGAGGGGGCGCTCGCGAAACCGGCTCAACATTCTCAGGGTGATCAGGTCCGACGTGACCTTCCAGATCCGCGACAGTCCGTACTTGCTCTCGCCGAACCGGCGGGCGTGGTGCCGCACCGGCATTTCGGTGACCCGTGCCCCGGCGGTGGCGACGGCCATGGCCGGAATGAACCGGTGCATGTCGGAGTAGAGGTGCATCCTCTGGAGGAGCTCGCG
>JARRPA010000162.1:0-10514 GCA_037383305.1 Gemmatimonadota bacterium
GCGGGCGAGCACCTGGTCGTTCTGCGCCGCGAGCCACGGCGGGATCTTGCGTCGATTCGTCACGCAGGGTCGGTGTTCCTCGGCCCGTGGACACCGGTAGCCGCCGGCGACTACGCGAGCGGGACCAATCACGTCCTGCCCACGCGGGGACGTGCCCGGGCGTGCTCCGGACTCGGCGTGGCCGATTTCGGACGCTGGCTTCAGGTCCAGGAGCTGAGCCGGGAGGGGCTCGAGGAGCTTGGTCCGACGATCGAAACCCTGGCCCTCTGGGAAGGGCTGCCGGCGCATGCCGCCTCGATCCGCGCCCGGTTCCTCGATCGCTCGTCGGTGACGCCGTGAGCGCGATTCGGGAGCTTCTTCGACCTCACGTGGCGGACGTCCCGGCCTACGTCACCGCGCGATCGGAACACGCGGACGGAATCCTGCTCGACGCCAACGAGAATGCGTTCGGCAGTCCGATCTCGAACGACGAGGCGGCACTTCATCGGTACCCGGACCCCGCCAATCAGGAGTTACGGAACGCCCTCGCCGGACGGTTGCAGATCGAGCCGTCTCGACTGTGGCTGGGCAACGGCTCGGATTCGGCGATCGACCTCCTGGTGCGGACCCTCACGGAACCGGGAGCTCCGGTGGCGGTGCCTTCGCCGAGCTATGGCGTCTATTCCCAGCGGGTTCGAGCACATGCCGGCACCGTGAGGGAGTTCCGCCTCGATGCGGACTTCGATCTGGATCCGGTCACCGCACGAGAGGCCAGCCGGAGTGCGAGTCTCTGCATCCTGTGCTCGCCCAACAACCCTACCGGAAACCTGCTGTCCAGGGATCGGGTCCTGGATCACCTGGAAACCATCGATGGCGTCCTGGCCGTCGACGAGGCGTACGTGGAATTCGCCGGTGAAGGCTTCTCGCTCGCGCGGGAAGCCGGAGGCACGGGCCCGTTCGAGCGACTCGTGGTGATCCGGACGCTCTCGAAGGCATGGGGACTGGCCGGGGCCAGGGTCGGCTACCTGGTCGGCTCCCCCGCACTCATCGATGCCCTGGACCGCGTGGGTCTCCCGTATCCACTCTCGGCGCTCGCCGCGCGGGCCGCACTCGAGGCACTGGAACACGAATCCCTGGTCGAAGAGCGGATCGCCAGAATCTCGACCGAGAGAGACCGGTTGACGGGAGAACTGGCCGGGCTCGGAATCCGTTCCCTGCCCTCGGACGCCAACTTTCTCTGCTTCTTCGTGTCCGACGCCGCGAAGCTCCAGTCGCGACTCGCGAGAATTCACGGTGTCGTGGTGCGCGACCGTAGTGGGATGCCCGGACTCGAAGGTGCGCTTCGAGTCACCGTGGGCACGCCGGCCGAGAACGATGCTTTCCTCTCCGCTCTGCGGAAGGAGCTGTCCGCATGATGAACTACCATTTTCACGACGAGCACTCGTCCGATGGCTCACGCCCGCTCATCGAGCACTGCGAGGCGGCCCGACGCGGAGGCGTCGACGAGATCTGCGTCACGAATCATGTCGAAACTCTCCAGGGAGATGGGACGTGGGACGTGGACTTCGAAGAAGCCGTCCGGAGATTCGAGCGCGTGCAGGAGTCCGTCACGAAGGCCCGCGGCGAGTTCCCGGAACTCGCGATCCGGCTCGGCGCGGAGTTCGCCTTCCGGCCCGAGTGGACCGAGCCGCTCGAACGACTCGCCGAGAGCCTCGCGTTCGACTTCATCCTCGGATCGCTGCACGACGTGGATGGGATCGACGTGTCGGGTCCCGATGCGTCGGAGTTCTTCCGGGACCGGCCATTGACGGCGGCATACGGCCGATACTTCGAGGCACTCCACGAACTGGTGGAGTGGGGCGCTTTCGATGCCGTGGCTCACTTCGATCTGGTCAAGCGGTATGGCCACAGAGCGTACGGTGAATTCGAGCCGGCGACACTGGAGAAGCCGATTCGATCGGTCCTCGCCGAGATGGGGTGCGCGGGGATCGGGATGGAGGTGAACACCTCCGGGTGCGCACAGTGGCCGCGCACCCCCTACCCGGACGAATCGGTTCTCGCCTGGGCACGCGAGGAAGGCGTTCCGTTCCTCACGCTCGGCTCGGATTCACATGCTCCGGAGCACTTCACGCAGGGGATCACCGACGGACTGGCTCACGCCTCGCGTGCGGGCTGGGATCGATTGACGCTATTCGAGGCCCGCCGGCCGGTGGGCGCCATTCGAATCGAACGGCTGGTAGCGCAACGGCGGGTTGACCGATGAACCGAAGAGGATCGACGGACCGTACCACCCGGGAGACCCGCATATCCGTGCAGGTGGATCTCGACGGCACCGGCCGCTCCACGATCGAGACCGGCGTCGGGTTCTTCGACCACATGCTGGAACTTCTGGTTCGAAACGCCGGCCTCGATGCGAATATCGTGGCCGATGGAGACCTCCACGTCGATGAGCATCACACGGTCGAGGACGTGGGACTGGTCCTGGGATCGGCCTTGTCCGAAGCCCTCGGAGATCGGCGCGGCATCCGCCGCTACGGATTCTATGTGCCGATGGACGAGGCATTGGCGCGGGTGGTGCTCGACCTCGGCGGACGCCCTTTCGTCGTGTTCGAGGCCGATTTCGACCGGGAGCGCGTCGGTGAGCTGCCGACCGAGCTGGTCGAGGACTTCGTGCGAGGACTGGCTCAGACGCTGGGTGCCAACATCCACGTCAGGGTCGAGTACGGCCGAAATGACCACCACCGGATCGAGGCGATCTTCAAGGCCCTCGGGCGCGCGCTGAGAGCCGCCATCGAGCGTGACTCCCGCTTCGAGGACCGGATTCCCTCGACGAAGGGGATCCTGTGATCGCGCTGGTCGACTACGGCGCCGGAAACCTGAGAAGCGTGGAATTCGCGCTGGAACGGCTCGGCGTCTCCTGGCGGCGCGCAGCGGAGGCCGGGGCGCTCGAACGGGCCACCGCCATCATCCTGCCGGGGGTGGGAGCCGCCGCGACGGCCATGCGTGAGCTCGAGTCTCGCGGCCTGGTCGAGCCGCTGCGTCACACCCCGTTGCCGATGCTGGGAATCTGTCTCGGACTTCAGCTGTTCACGCGGAGTTCGGAGGAGGGTCCCCGAAGCGTACCCTGCCTGGGCCTTCTCTCCGGTGTCACGCGGCGCATCGGAGGACAGGACACGGATTTCGCGCTGCCACTTCCACACATCGGGTGGAACGAGACGACCCTCTCCGAGGATCCTCTTTTCGAGGGGCTGGATCGAAGGGAGCATTTCTACTTCCTGCATTCCTATCGGGTAGACACACCGGCGGAACGGGTCATCGCCTGCGTGGACTACGGCGAGACCTTCCCTGCTGCCGTGCGAAGCGGCCGACGGGTGGCCGTGCAGTTCCATCCCGAGAAGTCGGGACAGGCCGGCCTGAGAGTCCTCGCGAACTTCTGTCGCGCAGGAGAATCGGAATGATCGTCTATCCCGCCATCGATCTTCTGGACGGAAGCTGTGTCCGGCTCAAACAGGGCGATTTCGATCAGGTGACCCGGTTCTCGGCCGACCCGGTGAAGGTCGCGCGCGCGTACGCTGCCGAGGGTGCGAAGGCGCTTCACGTGGTCGACCTGGCAGGAGCGAAGGAGGGCCGGCCCGCACACGGAAAGTGGATCGGACGGATTCTCGAGGCTTTCCGAGGCCCCGTGCAGGTGGGCGGCGGCATTCGGACGGAGGAGCAGGCAGTGGAGTACCTGGAGTCGGGCGTGCATCGGTTGCTTCTCGGGACGGCCGCCGTCTCCGGCTCGGAGTGGCCGGCGGGCCTCGTGGAGCGGTACGGACCGGATCGAATCGCAGCGGCGGTGGATGTGCGTGACGGAAGGGTACTGCAGGAGGGCTGGCTCACCGAGTCGGGGGGAAACATCGAATCCGTCTCGGCCCTGCTGCGCTCCAGAGGTTTCGATACCGTTCTCTACACCGATACACGAAGGGACGGCACGCTGACTTCGGTGGATCGGGTTGGCACCCGCAGACTCGTCGAATCAGGCTTTCGCGTGATCGCGGCGGGCGGCGTCAGTTCGATCGAGGACATCCGGGCCTTACGCGATCTCGGCGCTTCCGGGGCCGTGATCGGGAGTGCGCTCTACCACGGGCGCCTGACGCTGCAGGAAGCCCTGGAGGCCGCTTGCTGAAGCGGCGTATCGTGCCCTGCCTCGACGTCCGGGACGGGCGTGTCGTGAAAGGAGTCCGGTTCGAGCAACTGCGGGACGCGGGCGACCCCGCGGAGCTGGGCCGGCTCTACGCAGCCCAGGGAGCCGACGAGCTCGTCTTCCTCGACATCACGGCCACCCGACGCTCGGAGCGCACGGCAGTCCGCCTCGCCGAACGAGTGGCGCGCGACCTGTTCATACCGTTCACGGTCGGCGGGGGTCTCTCGAGCGTCGAGCAGATGCGCGATGTGCTGCACGCAGGGGCGGACAAGATCGGGATCAACACCGCGGCGGCTGCGAGGCCCGAGTTGATCACGGAAGCGGCGGATCGATTCGGATCCCAGGCGGTGGTCGTGGCGATCGACGCCCGCCGTGAGGGCCCGGACGTATGGGGCGTCAGGGTCCGGGCCGGAACGACCGGCACCCGAAGGGACGCGGTGGAATGGGCGATCGAGGTGGAGAACCGGGGCGCGGGAGAAATCCTCCTGACCTCGATGGATCGCGATGGCACGAAGTCCGGCTTCGACCTCGAGCTTCTGCGCGCGATCTGCGGGAGCGTCTCGATTCCGGTCATCGCCTCGGGCGACTTCGGAGAGATCGAGATTCCCGAGCTCAAACGGGAGCTCGCGGCCCGCGGCATTCCCGTGCGCCCCGTCACCACGAACGGAGCCGAGAATGACGACTGACTTCGACGTCGACGAGATCCGTTTCGACCCCGACTCGGGACTCGTTCCCGCCCTCGTGCAGAATATGGAAGATGGCACGGTCCTGATGCTCGGCTGGATGGATCGGGAGGCACTCGAAAGGACGCTCGACAGCGGCTGGGTGACCTTCTATTCCAGATCACGGCAACGTCTGTGGCAGAAGGGCGAGACGTCCGGCCATACGCTTCGGCTCGCTTCGATCGCCGCGGACTGCGACGCAGATGCGATCCTGGTAAAGGCGCATCCGACCGGGCCCACCTGCCACACCGGCAGCCGAAGCTGCTTCGAGGGAAGAGCGACGGAAGTGGCGCCCGATCGAGCGACGCTCGGATCGGCCCTGGCGAGACTCGCCGACGTAATCGAGGAACGCGACCGTCATCGTCCTCCCGGCTCCTGGACGGCCGATCTGCTCGAAGCCGGTGTGCTGCGCATCGCACAGAAGGTGGCGGAGGAAGGGTCCGAAGCCGCACTCGCGGCCGTAGCCGAACCGCACCGACTCGCCGAGGAATCGGCGGACCTGCTGTACCACCTTCTCGTCCTCTGGCGCGCGGCGGGTCTCGACCCCGATCGTGTGGCCGAGGAGCTGGTCCGTCGCGACCGGTGAGAACCGCGGTTCGGGTCGAGAGAATGTGCGGATTCGACCCGCGATGACTTCAGTTGAGGAGGCCCGATCCGATGTCCCGTATCGAACTGGCGATCGAAGGCATGAGCTGCGACCACTGCACCGCGAGGGTGCGAAAGGCGCTGGAAGAAGCCGACGGCGTGCGAAGGGTCGAGGTATCGCTCGACCCGGGAGCAGCGAAGATCGAAGGGGATGCACTCGACCCGGAGGTGCTCGTCGCGATCGTGGAGCGGACTGGATACGACGCGCGACCCGCGAGCTGACTCGCGATCCTGCCGCGCCCGCGAGACCGTAACGCTACAGGTCTCCGAACTGAACGGCGAGCACGGAATCAAGTCGACTTCGCAGCTCGCGCATCTGATCGGCCGCCCGGCGCTGACCGAGATAGCTGAGAAGGTGGATCACGGCGATCGTGAGCAAGCCGATGGGTACCGCCCAGTACCCCCAGGCGGGTTCGCCCGATGCGCGCTGGACCCAGCCGAGCGTCGCCCCGAATACGATGAGGAAGGCGACCAGAAAATAGACGAACATGAACCCGGTCCAGACATCCGGACGGGGGGAAAACCTGCCATGCAGCTTCGATCCCCCCGGGGCTTCCTCGATCCGGACCGCCAGACGAGGCGACCAGATCTTTCGATCTTCGTCGTCGACGAGGAAATCGGCGCAAGACCCGGCCGACCGGGTACACTCCCTCAGTTCCGGCGTGTCCAGGCCTTCCCGCAGCCGGCGGATCGCCTCCTCGGTCGGAACCGGCAGGTCGACCGAGAACCTCGGCCGCATACGGGCGGCATCCATTCTGACGTCGGGCGGGAGATTCACGTCCGGCACTCCGGAATGTACTTCCGGGACCAGGCCGCGAGCACCTCACCGACGTATCGGGCATCGGACGGATCGGTCAGCAGGTGGTCGGCCTCGTCGAGGGAGATGAAGCTCTTGGGGTGCCTCGCGGCCGCATAGATCCTGGCGGCGTTTTCGATCCCCACCACCATGTCCACGGGGCTGTGGAAGAGGATCAGCGCCCGGTCGAGCGATCGAATCCGCTCCTGCTGTCTCGTCTCCTCGAGGTCGTCCAGGAATTTTTCGCTGATCGTGAACCGGCGGCCCGCGAGCATGACTTCAGCCTCGCCATCCCGACGGATATCTTCGAGCGCGCCCGTCAGGAGGCGCGTCACGTGCGCCGGGTCTGCTGGCGCTCCGATCGTGGCCACCGCCACGGCGGAAGGGACCTCGGAGGCGGCCTGCAGCACGGCGGCGCCTCCCAGGGAATGTCCGACGAGGATCTTCACGGACTCATGCTCAGCGGCCAGGTACTCCGCCGCCGCGACGAGATCTTCCACGTTCGATGCGAAGCTCGTCTCGGCGAAGTCGCCTTCGCTCTCGCCCAGGCCCGTGAAATCGAAGCGCATCACGGCGACGCCCGCCGCGTTCAGCGCCCGGGAGAGATTCACGACCGCCTTGAGGTCCTTGGAGCAGGTGAAACAGTGGGCGAAGAGCGCCCAGGCGGCCGGGTCGGATTCCGGAAGATCGAGCCGGGCCGTCAGCCGGTCACCCGTGGATCCTGAAAATTGAACCTTCTTCGATCGTCCCATCGGTTGTTCGCTCATCTGCGGGCACCGGTTGGCGATTCTCTCAGGGCATGAGCCAGTAGAGGTAAGCCACGTAGGCGAGGAGAAGGCCGCTTCCCTCCAACCTGTTCACGCGAAATCCCGATCGCATCAGCGGCACCAGAGCGATCGCGAGAGCGATCATCAGAGCGAAACTGGGCATCGTGACGTCGCCCCGGACGACCGGTCGGACCAGCGCGGTCACTCCGAGAATCGCCAGCAGGTTGAAGAGATTCGACCCGACCACGTTTCCGACCGCAATGTCGCCCTGGCCGCGCCAGGCCGCGACCACGGACGTGGCGGCTTCCGGCAGGCTCGTACCCACTGCCACCACCGTGAGTCCGACGACGGCGGGACTGACGCCGAGGCGGATCGCCAGGTCCTCCGCACCGTTGACGAATGCGAAGCTCCCCATCACCAGCATCGCGAGCCCGGCCGCGACGAGCCCGACGACGATCCCCACCGGCCGCCTGCCGGTCGCTCGTCCGACCGGCGGCAGGTCCACCGTGACTTCCAGCCGCGATTTCCGAAGCGAAAGAGCGATGTAGCCGACGAGAAGGAGCATGAGGAATCCGCCCTCGAGCCGCGAGAGGACCCCGTCGCCGAAGAGGAGAGCGACCAGCAGGGAAGCCGCCACCACGAGCGGGACATCCAGCCGAATCAGCTTCGGTTCGATCCGGATCGGCCGTACCAGGGCGGCAAGTCCGAGTATCAGTCCGACGTTCGCGATATTCGAGCCCACGACGTTTCCCGTCGCCACGTCGCCCAAATCGCGGACGGTCGAGATCAGACTGACGCCGAGCTCGGGAGCGCTCGTTCCGAATGCGACGACCGTGAGACCGATCATCAAAGGAGTCAGGCCCATGCGGAGCGCGAGCGCGGAAGAACTTCGCACGAACGTCTCCGCGCCGAACCAGAGCAGAACGCTCCCCGCGATCAGGTAATTGACCGTGATCAGCTCGCCGGGCACCCGGCCTCCTCCCTTCGATACCAGCGGAACCAGATCGTGGTGATCGCCGTCCACAGGATCACGCCGCCCCCGACCTTCATCAGCAGGCCCGCGATCTGCTGATCTTCGACCGCGGTCAACCGCCCGATGGGCGGCGCGAGCTCGTAGATCCCGTAGTAGGGAGACTCCCCGAAGGTCAGGAAGGCGTACGGCATCGTGTTCAGCACCGTGGCGATGAAGAGGTATCCCATCTTCAGAGGCTCACCGAACCAGGGCCGGTCCGGCACGGGGGAGATCACCGGCCACCAGAAGATCAGCCCGCCGAGCAGCCAGAGAAAATCGATGAGAAAGGAGCCCCACTGGCTCGCCATCAGCCCGTCCACCGTGGCGGGCAGGTGCGTCCAGATCAATACGACCTGGAACAGGCCCAGCGCGATCAACGGATGAGTCAGGAATCGGAGGGCGGGCCGAAGGCCGGAATCGTCGAGTCTCTTCCATGCCGCCTCCGGCACGCCGAGAAGCAGGAGCATGGGCACCAGGAGGGCGATCAGCAGATACTGGAGCATGTGTACCGACGAGAGGTATCCGCCGCCGAGCGCGCCGATCGGCCAGTCCAGTGCGAGCCAGAGGGTCACGAAGCCGCCGATCGCCGCCCCGCGTCGGGCGCCTTCGCCGCCGCCCCGCGTCAGCAGCGCGAAGATTCCCGCCGCCGCTGCGACGAACAGCCAGACACCCGGGTAGGGCCGCCACGTCCAGTCCCAGGGGATGGCCTGGGCGGAGCACCACCATTGAAAATTCAAGAGCCGGAACTCGCGTCGGCGAGCCGGGGAATGTCGTGGTTGCATTCGGACTGCCTAGTTCAGAATTGATTGTTGACTCGTACTGTACCGTTGGGTGTGAAGCGGATGTAGGGCGCGTGGGGGCATACGACGTATGACGCGAACCGAACCGTCGGGTGAGAAGCCGATCACCTGCGAAGCGTGGCCGACGACGTAGAAGCCGTCTTCATCCGGCGGTTGGTAGATCGAGGCCGGCAGGCCCATCGCGAGCTGGATGCTGTCCACGGTGGACTTCTCCCCCCGCAGACCGATGAAATCGGGATCGAAGTTCGCCAACCACTCGCGAATACGTCGGGGCGTATCCCGTTCGGGATCGGTCGAGACGAAGACGACCTTCATCCTGCGTTGCAGCTCCGCAGGCAGATCACGCCGCACGGCGGCGAGACTGGCCATGTGCACCGGACAGACGTCGGGACAGGAAGTGTAGCCGAAGAACAGGAACGTCACGTACCCGTCCGTCTCGGCCCGAAAGTCGAACGGATCGCCTTCTGCGTCCGTGAGCGTGAAGTCCGGCTTCGGCGGCGGATTGTCGAGCACGATGCCCCGCCAACCCGTCTCGCGCTCCCTCATGTCGGCTTCCTGACGCTCGGCGGGTTCCACGCTGCAACCGCCCAGCGCGACGCCGATCGTCAGGATCGCGCTCCCGATCGTCAATGTCCGTACCCGACTCATTCTCTCACTCCGCCTCTCCCGATTCCGCTCGACGTCGCGCTCGGCTTCCGGTCCGCTGGTCCGGGCCGTGCGGCGAGCCAATGTACCCGCTGGCCGGACGGGAACAAGCGGCGACCGGCTCGCGCGCACTCTCCCGGCGTGCGCATATTCCCCGCGTTCGAGTTCGACATGAACCGGAATTTGCACGTGAGGTGAGGATGGACCAGAGGACGCCGTTGCACGACTTCACCTGGACCGCCCTGCGAATCGTGACCGGCCT
This sequence comes from Gemmatimonadota bacterium, assembly GCA_037383305.1. Taxonomy (GTDB): domain Bacteria; phylum Gemmatimonadota; class Gemmatimonadetes; order Palauibacterales; family Palauibacteraceae; genus Carthagonibacter. The sequence goes on from JARRPA010000162.1 coordinate 9,815, forward strand.
GCTGATCTTCTCGAGGGGATCGGCCAAGGTGTTCGGCTGGTTCGGAGGATTCGGCGAGTCAGGTACGGCTGAACTGATGTCGCGCTTCGGGATCGCCGGAGTGCTCGAGACCGCTTGTGGCGCGCTGATCATCATAGGCCTGTTCACGCGGCCGGCGGCCTTCCTGCTATCGGGCATGCTGGCGGTTGCGTACTTCTGGATTCACGCTTGGGGCGGAAGCATCTGGTGGTGGGGCAACAACGGAACCCTGGCGATGCTCTTCTCGTTCGTATTCCTCTTCTTCGCAGTCTGGGGCGGAGGGCCTTACAGCCTGGACGCCCGCCGGAGCGGCATGGACTTCAAGGCCTGACCCCGCCCGCCGCAGGCTGCCCGGGAAGACCTTCCCGGGCAGCCTCGGCCCAGGCGATGAGGCGCTGTCGATCGGTGCGCGACAGAACGGCCTCACGGTGAATCAGCAGGTAGTCCCCGAGCGGCATCCCCTGGCTCTCCATTTCCTCCCCGATTTCTTCGTACGCCTCGTCGAGCTCTTCGAGGTCATAGCCGTCCCACTCGGTGAAGTTGAGGTGCTCGCGTCCCTCGCTCACGTGTCCCGAGAGACGCCACGAGAGCGGCGCGACCCAGGCGTACCAGGGCCACTTCGTCTCGTTCGAATGGCAGTCCCAGCAGGAACGGCGGAGCGTGAGCATGACCTCTTCGGGGG
>JARRPA010000163.1:0-3852 GCA_037383305.1 Gemmatimonadota bacterium
GCCTCGATCAGCCGTTCCGAGGCACGTCGGGACGCTACTCCCGCCCGGGACAGATACTTCTGCAATCGCACCGATCGAGCCAGTGGTTCAGGACTCGGGCGGGTTCGGGCGCGGCGCTTCGTCCGGTGCGGCCGCCGGCTCGAGCTGCGGCCCTTCGTCCGGCCCGGCTCTCGGTACCTGATCCGCTTCTTCGTCGGACCCGGCCCCGCCCAACGCCACGGGAAGCTCCTCCGACGGGGGAAGATCGTCGAGACTCGCCAACCCGAAGTGCTCGAGGAATCCCTCCGTCGTTCCGTACAGGAGAGGCCGTCCGAGACCGTCGCCCCGACCCACCACGCGAATCAGTTCCCAGTCCAGCAGAGTTCGGAGAACCGACGTCGCGCTCACACCCCGGACGTCTTCGATCTCGATCCGACCGATGGGTTGTCGGTACGCGATGATCGCGAGCGACTCCAGTGCCGCCGGAGAGAGATGCGGAGGCCTCGGGATCGAATCGAATCGCTCGAGGTACGGCGCGAACTCGGGCCGGGTGAGAAGCTGGAAACCGTCCCCGAGCTGATAGATCTGGAAGGCCCGCTCATCGGCCTCGTATCGGTCGCGGAGCGTCTCGATCGCTTCCTTCACCCTATTTTCGTCCAACCGCTCGTCGGCTCTCGCCAGCTCGGCCGGTGTCAGCGGCGTCTGGCTGGCGAAAAGCGTCGCCTCCACGATCTGCTCCGGCTTCACGCTCCCTCCTCCGGCCGATCTACCTGCGAACCGTCTCGCGCGCCGACCCGTCGGTTCCCGTCACCTCCGACGTCGGTGTCGAACTCCCCGGCACCGCTGCTCCCGGTGGACTGCTCCCCACCCTCGGAACCGAGCGAGAGCAGCCAGATGGGAGAGAAAGGCTTCGTCTGCTCGATACGAACCACTTGCTGCCGAGCCATCTCGAGCGCGGCCAGCAGGGCCGCCACGGCGTGACCTCGCGTGCCCCAGGGCTTGAACAGCCGATCCAGGGCCACTCGCTTCGCTTTCCCGATCAGACGGCGCAGTAACGAGACCTTCTCACCCACGGAGACCGTGGCGGAGGGCGCACGGACGTGGGCGGCCGGCGCCGGGGCGGGGATCCGGGCCGCTGCCTCGAGCAGGTCGCGCAGCGTCACTTCGAGCGGCGGTCGCGCGATGACCGGTGCCGGACGAACCTCGATGAAGCCCTTCGCCATGTGGCGACCCCGCTGGGCTTCCGCCGTCTGAAGCACGTGAACCACGTCCTGAAAGTGTTCGTACTCGAGGAGTCGCCGGACCAGCTCGGCCCGTGGATCCTCTTCCCATTCGAACCGCTCCGGTCTCGGCAGGAGCATCTGCGCTTTGATCCGGACCAGAGTCGCCGACATCTCGAGGAACTCGCCCGCCCGCTCGAGCGGCATGCGGTCGAGCCCTCCCTCGATCGCCCGCAGAAACTGTCCGGTGATGCGTGCGATCGGAATGTCGAGAATATCGATGTCCTGCGAGCGAATCAGGTGCAACAGCAGGTCGAGCGGCCCCTGAAACCGGTCCAGCTCGACGACGAAGGACTCGCCGCCGATGCCGATCGGAGAGCCTGGCGGACTTTTCCTGGAGGCCGGGATCATCTCGCGTGCGCTTCTTGATTCACCCTGCGGAACCGACTAGTTTGATGGATTAACTTGTAAAACCAGTACAACGAAGGATACGGACCGTGCCGAACATCAAGAGCGCAAGCAAGAGACTCCGCCAGTCGCAGGTTCGCCGCGACCGCAACCGGGCGGTGCGCTCGGAGCTGCGGACTCGAATCAAGGTCCTGCTGGCCACGGAGGATGCGAAGGACGCGGCCGAGCAGTATCGCGCCGTCTCGTCCCTGTTGGATCGTGCGGCGCGAAAGGGCGTGATTCCGTCCAACGCCGCCGCACGCAGAAAGTCGCGACTCGCTCGCTACGTCAGCAGTCTCGAGAGCTGATCCTCCGGCCGCGTCCTGCGGCCGGATTTCAACGCGCACAGGCAGTCTCTCCGGGTCGGGCGCGGGTGTCCGGAGTCGGACCCGGAGGGAATGGATCAGCCCCTGCCTCCCCTGTCGGACTCGTCCTCCTCGCCCGTTTCGTCGCCTTCCTCCTCGAGCATCTTCGAGACCGCGTCGAAGCTCTCCGGATCGTCTCTACGTGCTTCGTGGAGGCGGCCTCCGCGGGAGCGGTCACCTGGACCAGCACAGCTCCGAGTTCCGCCACGGCCTCGCGCTCCTGCCCCAGCTCCTCTCCGACCGCTTCGAGCTCCTCCCCGTGTTCCGCCTTCCGTCGCTCCCATTCGTCCGCGTCGAATTCTCCGACCTGGTGCCGGAGCTCGACTTCCTCAAGCTCCGCCGCGCACAGTTCGTGACGCTCCTCCAGCTCGGCCAGGCGCGACTGTCGCTCGGACAGCGACGATTCGAGCTCGGCCCGGTGGCCGAGCAGCTGGTCCTCCACGCCGGTCAGCCGATCCGAGTAGTCGGCGCGGACGCGCGAGGCGACCTCGTGCCGGTATTGCCCTCCCAGATCGTCCAGCCGGGCCAGCCATGCCATGTACTGTGCCCGCTGTTCCAGCAGAGATCGGATCGCCTCGGGTATCACCATTCCCCGTCCTTCCTGCTCCGCGTTCATGCGTCCCCCTCAGCAGCGAAGCGGATCTCTCCGCTGACGATCGTCATGTGAATCCGGCCTGTCAGCTCCCAGCCGGTGAGCGGAGTGTTCCGGCTTCGGGAGTGAAAACGCGCCGGATCCACGGTCCACTTCTCGTCTGGAGCGTAGAGCACGATGTCCGCGGGTGCTCCCCGTCGCAACGATCCGGTGGGAAGCCCCATGATCCGCGCCGGGGCGCAGGACATTCGATCGATCAGACCGGCCAGTGTCAGATGTCCGGGTTCGACGAGAGCTTTCATGCAGAGACCGAACGCGGTTTCGAGCCCGTTGATTCCGAAAGGCGCGTCGTCGAACTCCCGCTCCTTCTCGTCGTAGTGGTGCGGGGCATGGTCCGTCGCGATGACGTCGATGACGCCCTCCACGAGCGCGTCACGGACCGCAACGACGTCCTCCTCGAGCCGGAGCGGGGGATTGACCTTGGCCTGAGTGTTGTATCCCCGCACGAGTTCCTCGGTCAGCAGCAGGTGGTGCGGCGTCACCTCGGACGTCACCCGCAGGCCCCGGTCCTTCGCCCAGCGCAGATGGTCCACCGACTGGCGCGCGGAGACGTGGCAGACGTGAAGGTGGCCGCCGGTCAATTGGCTGAGCAGCACGTCGCGCGCGACCATCGCGGCTTCGGCGGCATTCGGGATGCCGCGGAGGCCCAGTTCGGTCGCCACCCTGCCCTCGTTCATCACGCCGCCCCGGGTGAGCCCAGGATCCTCGGCGTGCTGGAGCACCGGGATGTCGAAGGTCTGGGTGTACTCCAGCAGTCGCCGCATCAGACCCGAATCGCGCACGGGGTACCCGTCATCCGACACCGCGACCGCTCCGGCGTGCACCAGCTCGCCGATCTCGGTCATCTTCTCGCCCTCTTGACCGATCGAAGCCGCACCGATCGGCATCACCCGTGAGGCCCGAACGGCGCGACCCGCCGCCCGCACATACCCGACCGCCGCCGGGTCGTCGATCGGGGGATCCGTGTTCGGCATCGCCCAGATCGTGGAGAATCCGCCCGCGATCGCGGCGCGGGAGCCGGTTGCGATGTCCTCCTTGTGCTCGCCCCCCGGCTCGCGCAGGTGGACGTGGACGTCGATCAGTCCGGGCGACAGCGTGAGGCCCGCCGCATACAGTGTTTCAGCGTCGTCGGGCATGGACACGTCGGTGCCTACGGCCTCGATCCGTCCGTCCACCACGAGCACGGCCG
>JARRPA010000163.1:3895-8631 GCA_037383305.1 Gemmatimonadota bacterium
CGACGGATCGACGACCCGGCCGCCGTGGATGTACAGGGGCCGGCTCATGCTTCCCCCTTCTTGGCTTCTTCCGCCCGTTCGGGTGCTCCACCGGCGAGCAGATAGAGAACGGCCATTCGAACGGCAACTCCGTTGGTCACTTGCGGGAGGATCACGGACTGCGGGCCATCGGCCACCGTCGAATCGATTTCCACGCCGCGGTTCATCGGGCCAGGGTGGAGAATCACGATCTCACGCGGCGCCTTCTCGAGTCGCGCCTGCGTCACGCCGTACACGCGATTGTATTCGCGAAGCGAGGGAATGAAGCCCGCGTTCATCCGCTCGAGCTGCAACCGCAGGACGTTGAGCGCGTCGGCCCACTGGATCGCTTCATCGACGTGTGTGAAGACCTGGACGCCCAGCTCCTCGATCGAGGCCGGGATCAGGCTCCTGGGCCCGCAGACGGCCACCTCCGCGCCCAGCTTCTGCAGTCCGTAGATATTCGATCGGGCGACCCGCGAATGCACGATGTCCCCCACGATGCAGACCTTCAGTCCCTCGATGCGCCCGAAGGAGTCGCGCAGAGTCAGCAGGTCCAGGAGCGCCTGCGTCGGATGCTCGTGCTGTCCGTCACCGCCATTGATCACGTTCGATGGAATCCGGTCGGCGAGGAACTGAGCGGCGCCCGACGAACCGTGGCGAATCACCACCATGTCGATCCGCATCGCCTCGAGGTTGCGCGCCGTATCCACGAGCGTCTCGCCCTTGACCACCGAAGAACCGCTCGCCGCCACGTTCACCGTGTCCGCACCCAGGCGCTTCTCGGCGAACTCGAACGAAATTCTCGTCCGGGTGGAAGGCTCGAAGAACAGATTCACGATCGTCTTTCCCCGGAGAACCGGCACCTTCTTGATCGCTCGCTCGCTGATTTCCTTGAACGGCTCGGCCGTGTCGAGGATCGCGCGGATCGTGTCTCCCGACTCGTCCTCGAGCCCGATCAGGTCCTTCCCGAGGCCCGCCCCCTGACGCTTGTCGTTCATGGCGTCTCCGTCGCCGAGACCAGCGTCACCGACGAATCTCCATCCAGTTCCGGCACCCGCACCTCCACGAGATCGCGCTCTCCCGCTTCCACTCGGATCCCTACGTAGTCGGCCTGAATCGGCAATTCCCGGCCTCCGCGATCCACGAGAACACACAGCTCGATCTTCCGCGGTCGGCCGAAGTCGGCGAGCTCCTGCAGCGCGGCCCGGATCGTACGACCCGTGAACAGCACGTCGTCGACGATCACCACTCGACCGCCAGTGATGTCCGAGGGAATTTCCGTCATCCCGATGATCGGCATCGGCCCGATCTGGTGCAGATCATCACGGTAGAGAGTGATGTCGAGACTCCCGGTCGGTGCCTCGATCCCGTGAGATCGTTCGAGGATCGCCGCGAGACGCGCGGCCAGCTGAACGCCGCGACGTCGAATGCCGACGAGAAGCAGAGCGTCGGTCCCCCCGTCGGCGATCTCGCCCGCCAGCTTCGAGAGGGCGTCCTCGACGCCGGCGGCATCGAGCAGCTGCTGCGTGGCCTCTGGTGTCATTCCGTATCCCCCCCTGGCCCGCGTCGGACAGGGATCGAGTCGTGACGAGGTGCGGTGTGCCTGCGAAAGCGGGCTTCCGGGACCGAAGTCGTCCGGTCCGCGGCTCCGGCCCGCCGCAGTATACGGACCGCCTCCCGGGGGATCAACGGCCCCGAAGGACGCGCTTCCTGCGGCGTTTCCGGGCCCTGCCGGATTCGCACGCTCGCTTGTCGCGCGCCACGCGCGATCCTAGCTTGGCCCGCCTTTCCCGCGCCGGCTTCGAAACCCGGCCGACCACTTCACGGAACGACGGGACGACCATGAATCGGCTCGCAGCCGCACTCCTGACAGCGTCGCTGGCGTCACTCATCACGCCCGCCCCGGCCGGCGCCGTCAGCGACGATCTCATCGCCTCCGACATCGTTCGTGTCGAAGCGAGCGTACCACCGGTGGCCGACTCGCCGGTCCAGGACGTGTCGGAGGTCGAGGGGGACTCGGAAGTACCGGGACTGGTCCCGCTGACGAATCCGGACTGGACGAGCCTGCTTCCGCCCCTCGTGGCGATCGGGTTGGCGCTCGTGTTCAAGGAAGTGGTGGTCTCGCTGTTCTTCGGCGTCTGGCTCGGCGCCCTGCTGTACACGGGTTTCGACCCGATTTCGGCGACCATGCGGACGATCGACAGCCTCGTGGCGCCGGCGCTCGTGAACCCGAATCACGCCGCGATCCTCGTTTTTTCCTTCCTGCTCGCCGGAATGGTCGGCGTGATCAGCCGCAACGGCGGAACGCGGGGTATCGTCGAAGCCGTGCGACCGCTCGCCACGTCCCCCCGACGGGCACAGCTCGCGACCTACCTCAGCGGTCTCGCGATCTTCTTCGATGACTACGCGAACACTCTGATCGTGGGCAACACCATGCGTCCGATCACGGACCGGATGCATGTCTCGCGAGAGAAGCTGGCGTACATCGTCGACTCCACGGCGGCGCCGGTTACGGCGATCGTCTTCGTCTCGACCTGGGTCGGCTTCGAAATCTCCCTGATCGGACAGGGCCTGGCCGCCGCGGCGGCCGCGGGCGGCGGTTCGATCGAGACGCTCGCATTGGCCGAGGCGAATCCCTTCACCGTCTTTCTTCACTCGATTCCCTATCTGTTCTACCCGATACTCTCGCTGCTCATGGTCGGCCTGGTGATCGCACTGCAGAGGGACTTCGGACCGATGCTGCGTGCCGAGCAGCGAGCGTCCCGCGGCGAGGGCGTCTATCGGGAAGGGGCCATGCTGATGTCGGAAGCGGGCTCGCAGGAGATGGAGCCGGATCCCGGCACACCGCTGCGCTGGTTCAACGCGGTTCTCCCCGTCGTTTCGGTGGTGGCGGTGGTCCTGCTGGGTCTGTACTTCGAGGGTCGAGCGAACCTCGGCCGGGCCGGCACGATCTGGGAGATCTTCGGGGAGGCCAATGCCTTCAACGCGCTGCTGTGGGGGTCGCTCACCGGAGTACTCGTCGCGATCGGGCTCTCGGTGGGACAGCGGATCCTCACCCTGAACGAGGCGGTCAACGGACTCATCGGTGGCATGCGCGCCATGCTGCTGGCCGGCGTGATCCTGATTCTGGCGTGGTCGCTGAGCAGCGTGACGGAAGTGCTGGGAACGGCCCAGTACCTGAGCGGGCTGCTCGAGGGAAACCTGCGTCCCGAGCTCCTTCCGGTCCTCGTATTTCTGACAGCCGCTTCCATCTCCTTCGCCACGGGCACGTCCTGGGGAACGATGGCCATCCTGATCCCGCTCGTGATACCGCTGGCCGTAGGCGTGGGGGGCGCAGCCGGATTCGACGCGGGCAGCCATTACTCGATCCTGCTCGGTTCGATCAGCTCGGTCCTCGCCGGAGCGATCTTCGGCGATCACTGCTCCCCGATTTCGGACACCACGGTGATGAGCTCGATGGCATCGGCCTGCGATCACGTGGACCACGTTCGCACACAGCTTCCCTATGCCCTCACGGTCGGAATCGTGGGCATGCTGGCCGGGGACATCCCGACGGCGTTCGGCATGCCCCCCTGGATCAGCTATCTGATCGGGGGCTCTCTGCTGTTCGTGATCCTGCGGTTCGTCGGGAAGAAGGACTTCGACTCCCCGCAGTGGGCGGGCTGAACCGCGGCCGCGATCCGGACCCTGCCATCCGAGGGCGCGCCGCGGTTCCCGCTTGCGGCAGCCGGTGATTCGTCCCCACCGGCGGTCCTGTCGCGATCTTCATGGCTCCAGATCGAAATTCTGTCCGGACGCCGGGTACATCCTGCCCGTACGTCGGGGAGATAGAGTAAGACAAATAATAGACAATTAAGCCACCTCGGCCGTCAATCCAGCCATACATCCTTGACAACACCTCGACACGATGTATTTTCTTCCCAGCGGCCGTCACTGGCCATCGATCACGAAACCCGGGGAAGGAGACGCAGAAAATGAAGATGAAATACCTGGTGGCCGCGACCGCGCTGGCGTTCGGCGCCGTGGCCTGCACCGACAACCCGACGTCCCCCGAAGCGGACGCGTTGCTGAAGAAGAACCCCGCGCCCGCGGAGGCGTCCGGCGCCGGGCAGTCGGAGGGAACGATCGTCGAGATCGCGCTCGCCGTGAACGAGGAGTCGGGCGAGTTCGGCACCTTGATCTTCGCGCTCGGAGAGGCCGGGCTCGTGGATGCTCTGAACGGTAAGGGTCAGTTCACCGTATTCGCGCCGACCGATCAGGCTTTCATCAATCTCGACACGATGCTGCAGGAGGATTTCGGCATCGGTCTGGGAGATGTGGTCGCGAACACGGAGCTTCTGACGGACATCCTGCTTTACCACGTGAAGGAGGGACGCCGGTTTTCGAACAGCGTCCTGAATGCCCGCCAGCTGAACATGAACAACGGCGAGTTCGTCTTCGTGGGTGAAGGATCCCTCACTGACGCCGCGGGCCAGACGATCGGGTTCGTGGATACCGACACCCCCGCGACCAACGGTGTGATCCACGTGATCAACACGGTCCTGCTGCCGCCGTCCGTGCTGGAGGCACTGGGCCTGTGAGTAAGCTGCGGGAGGTCGCGAGGGCGGTACTCCTGCCGCTCACGCTCGTCGCGAGCCTCGTCGAATCGGTTTAAGGCTCGGAGCGGCACTCCGCTCCTGATGCACGAACAGGTCGGGGCCGCGCCGGTATCGGCG
>JARRPA010000164.1:0-7652 GCA_037383305.1 Gemmatimonadota bacterium
CGTCGAAGCCTCCGGGCGAGCAGGACGTTTCCCCGGTGGCTCGGGCGCTCGGCGATCACGTGCGCTCGGATCCGGGACCCGGCCAGAGCCAGATCGCCCACCACATCGATGATCTTGTGACGAACGAATTCATCAGGAAACCGCAGCTCGATGCCATCGGCGATCCCTTCATCCGTCAGCGCGATCGTATTGCCGAAGTCCGCGCCCATCGCCAGGCCTCGCGCGTGCAGGGCCTTCGCCCAGCTCTGCATGCCGAAAGTCCGAGCTGGTGCGACGTCGCGGCAGAACTCGCTCACCTCGATCTCGGCTGACGCATACTGGCGCTGAATCACGGGGTGATCGAACTCGATCCCTGCGCTCACCCGATATCCATCGTAGGGCGCGACCGCGTACCGGGACGCTCCGTCCTCCAGGCTGAAGGCCTCCCGGACTTCGATCGTCCGAGCGGGGGCCCCCTGTTCGACGATTCCGGACGTCTCGATCGCTTCACACCAGCGGGCGCTGCTCCCGTCCAGTGCCGGTGGCTCCGATCCCTGCAGCCGAATTTCCGCGTTGTCGATCCGATGGGCGGCAAGCGCCGCGAGGAGATGCTCCACGGTACGCACGGCGGCATCGGCCGGTCCCAGAACGGTCTCCCATTCCACCCCGGAGACGAGTTCCACATTGGCGGGAATCGTGGGCTCGCCCTCGAGGTCCAGCCGCCGAAACACGATTCCCGTGTCGGGCTCGGCCGGCCGGACCTCGGCATGGGCGGGGTGACCACTGTGCAATCCCGTGCCCTCTTCGGTGAAGGGAGACGCGATGGTGCGTTGCACCTGGTCCTCCTGCGGAGGATCGATCACCGGGGCTTCTCCCCGGACGACCGACCGAGGGCCTCGATCCGGCGCGCGAGATCCGGAAGCCGGTAGAAATAGGATGTCGCACGCAACCACATCCGATGAGGCCGGGCCGGATAGCCCGACCAGACCTCCCCGGCCGGAATGTCCGTCATCACGCCCGACTGCGCACCCACCGACGCGCCTTCCCCAACGGTCAGATGTCCGGCCAGACCGACCTGACCGGCCAGGCGGGCCCCGTCTTCGACGATGCTGCTCCCGGCGATTCCCACCTGTGCCACGATGAAGCAGTTCCGACCGATCCGACAGTTGTGACCGATATGCACGAGGTTGTCGATCTTTGTGCCGGCTCCGACGGTGGTGTCGGCGAGGGAACCCCTGTCGATGGTGCTGTTCGCGCCGATCTCGACGTCGCTGCCTATCACGCACCGGCCGACCTGCGGGATCTTGACCGGTCCGTCAGGGCCGGCAGCATATCCGAAGCCGTCGACGGACAGCCGGACTCCCGGATGAAGACGTACCCGGTCTTTCAGAACCGCGCCCTCCAGGAGCGTGCTGCTGGCGCCGATCGAGCAGTCGTCGCCGATGACCACGCCGGATCCGATATGGACGCCCGGCCCGATTTCACACCGTGCGCCGATGCGGCAATCCGGGCCGATCGTGACGTAAGCGCCGATCGAGACCTCGGCCCCGAGCACGGTGCCCTCACCCAGTACGGCGGTAGGGTGCACACCGGCGGGCGGGGCCGTGGTGGGCAGAAAGAGAGTGATCAACCGGCTGAAGGCGAGCTCCGGGTTGTCCACCCGGATCAACGTCGTCCCATTCGCCTCCAACTGCAGATCCGGCGGAACGAGAGCGGCACCCGCCGCGTTCCGCTCCAGGTGACGCGCATACTTCTCGTTGACGACGTACGTAAGATGCTCCGGCCCGGCGTTCCCCGCGGGAGCGATCCCCTCGAGACGACGTTCCGGATCTCCCTCGACGCGTCCGGAGACTCGCTCCGCGAGCTCTCTGGCCGTAAAGGTCATGCGATCATCCGTTCCGCTGGCGTCCGGCTTCGGAACCGGACGCGAGGCGATGGATCAGGGCGTGCCCCCCGTGGCAGGCGTTGCCGTACCCATCCGCTGCATTACGAGCTCTGTAATATTGAGTTCGGGAGCCGCCGCCACCACACCCTCGGTGGAGATGTCGAACACCATGGCGTAGTCGTTTTTGGAGCGGATCTGTTCGCTCAGGCTCGTCACACTTTCGAGAATGGGCCGCAGCAGTTCCTGCTGACGCTGCTGCGCCTGGTTCTCGAGCTCCAGACGACGATTCTGGAGTTCCTGTTGCCGGGTCTGAATTTCCGTCTGTTTCTGTTCCTTGGCCTGCGGGCTCAGCATGACTTCCTGCCGCTGATAGTCCCGGAGCAGCGAGTCGACGACCGCCGCCTGCCGCTCGAGTTCCTGGCGCCACTCTCCCAGCTCCCGGTCGAACGTGCGCTGCGCGTCCGCCGATCCCGGAGCGGCCTGGAGGATCTGGGCCGAATTCAGGTAGACGAAAGTCGTCCCGGCCGGGGGCGCGTTCTGCGCTCGAGCGGAAGGGACGGCGAACAGTATGAAGGCCGCGAAGGCCGCCGCGGTCGTGCGAACCAGGAACATCGATACGCTCTCCGAAAAAGGTACAAGAATCCACTCCGATCTTCGCCCCGCGAGGATCGGCTCGATAGGTACAGCGATCAGAAAAGTCGACCGAAACGGAAATGAAGCTGCCAGCCCGGATCGGCTCTCCCCAGCACGTCGCGCCGGTCGAATCCATAGGCGTAGTCGATGCCGATCGGTCCGAACGGGGTGACGAGTGAGACTCCTAACCCCGCTCCCATCAGAAGATCCGCCGGATTGAACTCCGATGGATTCTTCCAGACGTTGCCCCCGTCGACGAACGCACTGCCGAAAATATTGTCGGTCAGTTTGATTCCGAACTGCGCGGTCGTCGTGAAGTAGGCCTCGCCTACCCTGTCGAGGCTGCTGATCGGCGCCGAGCGCGGCACGTGGCCCTGCGGTGTGATTGTCGCTTCTTCATAGCCGCGAACCTGCTGACCGACCTGAGTGCCACCTACGTAGTACCGCTCGACGAAGAACGGATCGAGCCCGAGGACGAGTTCTATGGGGACACCGCCCCCTCCTCCGCCGATCTGGCCCACCGGCGTGAACCACTCGCTGGTCAGATCCCAGCGCGTGTAGCTTCCGTCTCCGCCCAGGATACCGCCGGTGAATCGTGCCGCGATCGAGTTGCGACTGCCGGACACCGGGAACAGTCCGCCGGCGCGGTTGTCTCTCACGAGTCGGAGGCTGATCGTGCTCCGGGTGCCCTGCGTTACAAGATCTTCCTGTCCCTCTGGAATTCCGAAAGTATCGAGATCCGAGACCTCGTCGTTGAACAGAGAGTATCCTGCGTAGAAGCGGGTGGACCGCAGACGCAGCACAGGAATTCCGACTTCGAAGAAGCCACCGGTCTGGCGACGAGTACCGAGGCTGAACGTACGGAACTGGTCCCGGGCACTCTGCAGACCGACCGACAGGCTGTTGCGCGTCCCGAAGATCTCGGGATCGGTGTAGCTGACCTCGATGTCCTGGGAACGACGTCCGAACAGCCAGCGGAAATGCCCGACCTTGGCCTGTCCGAAGAGGTTGGGCTGATCATAGCCTATGAACCCGGCAAGCCCGGTCTCGGCGGCAGCCGAGACCCCGAAGTTCACGTTGCCGGTCTGCTTTTCCTTCACACGGTAGACGAGATCGATGTCCCCGTCATCGCGCGGCTTGATCTGAATCGCCTCATCCGGCGGCAGGGTCTCGAAGAAGCCGAGCGATTGAAGATTGCGAATGCTCTGTACCAGGAGCTGCTGGGAATAAACGTCGCCGGGGAGCGTCAGAAGGACCTTTCGGATCACGGCATCGTGAGTATAGTCGTTGCCGACGATGCTGACCGTCCGGATGTATGCCGGCTGCCCCTCCTGCACGAGCATGCGAGTTTCCACCGTGGGATTCGCTTCGCCCTCCGCGGCCGGATGCCGGCGGACTTCGGGTGCGATGTTCACCGACAGATATCCCGCATCCCGGTACAGATCCGCGATCTTCTGGCTCGCTTCGTCGAAGGCGGCCTGGTCGAAGGGGGGCCGAATCTCGTCGAGCGCTTCCTCCGACCGAGCCCCTCCGAGGAGGCCCTCGATCACATCCGGAAAATATTCGGCCAGCTGCGACGACGGAAAGCGTCGATTGCCCTCGATCTCGAACGAGCGGATGAGGTATTGCGGGCCTTCGTTGACCGTGATCTCGATGCGGCCCTTGCCCGTGAGGGTATCGACCACGACGGTGTCCCCCAGGACCTCCATGTCGATGTACCCGTAACGTGCGTAGAACGCCGGAATCCGTTCGGCGAGATCCCTCCGGTACTCGTCCCGGTGCAGCTCGCCGGGCTTGAACCAGCAGAAGCCCTCCTCGGATGTCGTCATGGCCCCGCGAATCTGCGAATCCGTAAAGGCACGATTGCCCGAGAATTCGACGCGAGCGAGCGCCAGACGCGGTCCCTCGCTGACCTCGAACACGACGTCGACCTGGTCGAGTCCCGACGGGTCCGGCACGAGGCTCGTATCGACCGTGGCCTGCGGAAATCCGGAGTTCGCGAGAAGTTGACGGGTGAGTACCTTCGCCTGAGCCACGCGAGCCGGGTCGAGCGCGGTCGCTCCGACGAGGCCGACCGAGTCACGGATCGTGCCTTCGGAGACGTGGTCAAGCCCCTGGAAGAGGTACTCTCCGACGAGGGGGCGCTCGACGACGTCGATGAAGAAAATGTTCGGTTCGCGCGCCGTCACCCGGATCCGCACGTCGTCGAACTCCCCGGTCGCGAAAAGGCGCTGAATCGAGGCCTGAACATCCGGCCCGTTGACGATTTCACCTTCGCGCAGGCCGGCGATCCGCCGCACTCCCTCCTCGGAGAAACGCAGAGCCCCGGACACGGCGACGCTGTCCACCCGCACCTGGTAGAGCGTCTGCTCCTGCCCCCACAAAGGTATGACCCTCGCCGCCAGCAACGTGGCGAGGGTCACGCCAACCCGAATCAACCTGCCTGATCTCACGTAGCGGAACTATGCGATACCGCCTGGAACACGAGAGACTCGCCATCCTCGGACACGCCGACGGCGATCTCGTCTCCCCGGGCGAATTCTCCCATCAGGATTTTCTCCGAGAGCGCGTCCTCCACATACCTCTGGATGGTCCTCTTCAACGGACGCGCGCCGAACTTGTCATCATATCCCCGGTCCACGAGGAAGTCCACGGCGGCTTCATCGAGCGTCAGCGTAAGCTCTTCCTCTGCCAGTCGTTTCTGAACGTCGCGCAGCATGATGTGGACGATCTGCCCGATCTCTTTCTTCGACAGCGGGTGAAAGACGATCGTCTCATCGATTCGATTCAGAAACTCGGGAGTGAAGACCCGATCGATCTCGTCACGGATACGCTCGGCCATGCGGTCGTAATCGATTCCTGATCCCTCTTCCGACGCGAATCCGAGCGACTTGGAGCCCGCGATGTCCCTCGCGCCGACGTTGGATGTCATGATCAGGACCGTGTTCTTGAAGTCGATCACGCGACCGTAGTTGTCGGTCAGCCGACCCTCATCGAGCACCTGGAGCAGAATATTGAACACGTCGGGGTGAGCCTTCTCGATCTCGTCGAGAAGCACCACGCTGTAGGGTCTCCGGCGCACGGCCTTCGTCAGCGCCCCGCTGTCCTCGTATCCCACGTAGCCCGGAGGCGCCCCGATCAGGCGACTGACCGAGAACTTCTCCATGTACTCGGACATGTCCACCCGGACGAGGGCTTGATCGTCGGCGAACAGGAACCGGGCGAGCTGCCGGGCGAGCTCGGTCTTTCCCACGCCGGTCGGCCCGCAGAAAATGAAACTGCCGATCGGTCTGTCGGGGTCCTTCAGGCCGGCGCGCGTGCGGCGAATCGCCCGACTGAGCGCCTCGATCGCCTCCTGTTGCCCGACGACCGTGTCGTGGAGCTCTTCCTCCATCTTCAACAGCCGTTCGGTCTCCTCTTCGCGCAGACGACTGACCGGAATCCCGGTCCAGCGCGAGACGATGAAGGAGATCGCCTCCTCATCGACGACCGGCCTGAAGTCCCGCTGCTGCTTCTCCCACTCCTCCTTGCGTCGCCGGATCTCCGCGTTCAGTTCCTTCTCGCGATCCCTCAGCAGCGCCGCCTTCTCGAAATCCTGGTCCCGGATCGCTTCGTCCTTGCGCTCGCTCAGCTCGTCCATCTCCTCCTGGAGTTGCTGAACCTCGGCCGGCGGGACCTGGGCGCTCAGCCGGGATCGTGCCCCGGCCTCGTCCAGCACGTCGATCGCTTTGTCGGGCAGGAAGCGGTCGGTGATGTACCGGTCGCTCAACTTCGCCGCCGCGATCAGCGACGGGTCCGGGAGCTCCACGTTGTGGTGATCCTCGTAGTGCTTTCGCAGGCCCTGGAGGATCTCGAAGGTCTCGTCGATCGATGGCGGCTCGACGATCACGGTCTGGAAGCGCCTCTCGAGGGCTCCGTCCTTTTCGATGTACTTCCGGTATTCGTTCAGCGTCGATGCGCCGACGCACTGCAGTTCTCCCCGTGCGAGGGCCGGCTTCAGCATGTTCGAGGCGTCGATGGCGCCTTCCGCCGCGCCCGCGCCCACGAGGGTGTGCAGTTCGTCGATGAAGAGAATGATCCCATCGTTCTGAGAGATCTCGTTGACGATGGCCTTGAGTCGTTCTTCGAACTGCCCGCGATACTTCGTCCCGGCGATGACCGCTGCCATGTCGAGCGCCAGGACGCGGTGGTCCTTGAGGCTGTCCGGGACATCGGCGCGCATGATCTTCTGCGCGAGTTCAGCGGAACCTGTTTCTATCCCAATTTCTGCGCCCCACCATACCTGTTTCGATAGGATCATTTCGGATAGTTGTGAGAAAAGCTTTGGTTTTGACGCTACGGCCGCTAAAGAGCAGTGGCTCCAGCTTATGCCATTGCAATTTTTTGTTACGAATTCATGAAGCCTTAACAATTTGTCATCCTGAGGTGTGGTGTTCTTGGAACCGTACAGCATGACATCTTCAGCGTGGAGACAGCAGCCTTCCACTTTTTCAGACTTAAGGTTTAAGCTGATCTCACGTTTAATTTTCTCAAGAGGATACCACCTCAAAGGTCTTAGCGTCACGTTGCAGAACTCGCAGCCTCTGCAGCAGCCTCGTCCAATCTCCACCAACCCGTTAATTGAAGGCTGAACAATATCAGGAATTTCCTCTAAACTGGGCGTCTCTTTAACATTGACTTCATAATACGGCGGTAGCTCTTTACCCTCAAGTGCAGTTTTGAAAAGCTTTCCGATAACGTTTTCACCTTCACCCTCAACAATGCAGTCTATGCAATGGTCTTCAACAAACTTTTGCCTGTAACGAAACTGCCATGCGCCGGGACCTCCAACTATGATTTTTAACCCTCTTTTTTTCGCCTCTTGGATCTCTGGATTACTCATCAGAAGCTGGAAGTACTTTGCCAGATACGGTTCTTTCTTGAAAATCGCGGCAAGAGTGCTTGAGGCGGGACCTAAGCCGAAAGGATCCATTGCGTGAATTCCTAAAACTTTAGCTTCGTTAATGTGTTCTTCCAGGTGATCGGGACTAATTACGGTTACATCTAAGCCTTCCTTCAAGAGTTGATCTTCATTTTTTCTAATATCAGAAGGTTTACCTCTAAAGAAATTTATGTTTTCTCCTCTGATTTTTCTATAAAATTCTTCATAACCTTT
>JARRPA010000165.1:0-4680 GCA_037383305.1 Gemmatimonadota bacterium
GCCCGAGCTCGCGGCGCTGGCCGCGGAGCGCGGAGTTCTGATCGGAGTGGAGGGCACCGTGATGAGCGGCACGCCCACGGTCAATCTCGGTTTGAACCTGCTGCGCGCTGCCGGCGTGAACGGGGTCCGTGGCATTCTGAACGGGACGTGCAATTACATCCTGACCCGTATGGAGGCTGGTTCCACCTACGAGGACGCGCTGACGGAGGCCAAGGAGAAGGGGTACGCGGAGGCTGACCCGACCGGAGACGTGGAGGGATTCGACGCGGCGGGCAAGGTGGTGATTCTCGGGAACCTCATCATGGGCGAACCGGTCACGATGTCCGACGTGGACCGAACGGGCATATCGGGCCTCACGCCGGACGACATCCAGTCGGCCGCCGCGGCCGGGGAGCGCTGGAAGCTGATCGGCTCGGTCGAGCGGCGGGCAGGTGAGGTGAATGCCCGCGTCGCGCCGGAGAGGGTCCCGCTGAGTCATCCGCTGTCCTCTGTGGGAGGCGCGATGAATGCCGTGACCTTCGATACCCGGACTCTGGGTGAAGTCACCCTCGTCGGCCCGGGCGCCGGCCGTCTCGAGACCGGCTACTCGGTACTCGTGGACCTTCTGGAAATTCACCGCACGCGCGCATGAGAGCGTGGCGTGCCGAGAACGAGGTGGAGAGATGACAGTGATCACCGAGGGCGGCGTGCGGGAGTACGTCGACAAGGCAGCCCGATACATGTCGGAACGAAAGGCGCACCGTGACAGCGTGCGCCGCTTGAAATTCGACACCATCGCCGTGCACGGAATGTACAGTGTGGAGGAGGCGTTCACGGGCGGGCAGGGAGGCATCATCGAGCCGATTTTTCCCTCGACTTCCCAGGCCTACCGCGACAGCGACGAAATGGAGGCGGCCCTCTCCTACCAGATCCCTACCTGGTGCTACTCGAGGATTCACAATCCAACCGTGTTCTACCTGGAAGAGACCCTCGCTCTTCTGGAGTCGTATGGGTGCGACTGCGACGCCACCGGCCTGTGCACTTCATCGGGCATGGCGGCGATCAAGCAGTCGATCGAGCCCCTGCTGGCCCGGGAGGGGTCCGGGGCCGAGAACATCAATTTCGTCTCGGCCGCCCAGACCTACGGCGGCACCTTCCAGCTCTTCAACGTCCGGATGGCCGAGCGGGGCGCGAAGGTCCGATGGGTCCGGGAACCCTGGAAGATCGAGGACTGGGAGCCACTGATCGATGAGGGAACCCGCTTCCTCTACGCCGAGATTCCCTCCAACCCGCAGCAGGCGTTCGCCGACATCTCCGCCGTCGCCGAACTGGCGCACTCGCACGGAATCCCGCTGATCGTGGATGCGACTGTCGCGACTCCCGCGCTGATGCGCCCTCTCGAACACGGCGCGGACATCGTCGTTCACTCGCTGTCGAAGACGGCCAGTGCGGGAGGATGCACGATCTCGGGGGCCGTCATCGCGCGTCACGACATGATTTCACGGCACCTGGCGGACGAGGTCAAGGCCGATTACGGCCTGTGGTTGAAGCTGTGGCCGTTTCGCGATTCGGGCCCCGCCATGTCACCCGAGACGGCGCACACGGTTCTCAGCGAGGTTCGAACCCTGCGGCTCAAGATCGAGCAGATGTCGAGGAACACTCTCGCCGTGGCCCACTGGCTCGCCGAGCACCCGCGGGTGGAGAAGGTCGACTACCTGGGGCTCGAGAATCATCCGCTGCACGGTCTGGCCCGACGCTACATGCAGGTCGTCGATGATGGGACGCCAATGTTCGGCCACCTGATGTCCTTCAACGTACGGGGCTCGGCGCAGGATACCCGGACCTTCTTCGATGGTCTGGAGCGGACCTGGCGCGCCACCGACCTCGGCCGGATCAAGTCGGTGGCGACGATTCCGGCGATCTCCACACACCAGCAGCAGGGAGAGGAAGGTCGGGAGCTCGCCGGCATTCCGGCCAACATGGTGCGTCTGTGCGTCGGAGCCGAGCATCCGGACGACACGATCGCCGATCTCGACCGGGCGCTGGCGCGGATCTGAATCTCCGCGTCGGGCGCATCCGGAGAATCCGACAGGGCAGAGCGAACTCGATATCCGGAGACTCCGATGAAGATGCTTCTCGGTCATGAATGGGTCGATCGCGAGGAGACGATCGATGTGCGCGACCCGTTCGACGACTCGCTGATAGATACGGTTCCGGCCGCCAGTCACGATGACGTGGAGACGGCGCTCGCGACGGCCTGCGAGGCGCGCGATGTGGCCCGTAACATGACGACATACGAGCGGGCCCGGGTGCTCTATCGCACCGCGCAGATCATCTCGGGCGACATCGAGGGGTTCGCGACCGTGATCGCCCGGGAGGGCTCGAAGACGATCCGGGAGGCACGAGGCGAGGCCCGTCGCTGCGTCAATACACTCACGATCGCGGCCGAGGAGGCGAAACGGCTCCAGGGCGAGACGATTCCCTTCGACTCCTTCCCCGGGGGCGAGGCCCGGCGCGGCTACTACGAGCGTGTCCCGATCGGAGTCGTGCTCGCGATCACGCCGTTCAACGATCCGCTGAACCTCGTCGCGCACAAGCTCGGCCCGGCGATCGCGGGCGGGAACTCGGTGATTCTGAAGCCGGCCACCGTTACGCCGCTCTCGGGACTGAAGCTCACCGAAGCCTTGATGGAGGCGGGCCTTCCGCCGGGCGTGCTGCAGTGCATCACCGGCTACGGGGCCGTTCTCGGAGACGCGCTCGTGGAGGATCCGCGCGTACGCATGGTTTCCTTTACCGGCGGCGTCGAAGCGGGCGAGCGGATCATGTCCCGCATCGGTCTGAAGAAGGTCGGCATGGAGTTGGGCTCGAATTCTCCCGTCATCGTCTGGAAGGACGCCGATCTCGACTGGGCCGTGGAGACCTGCGTGTCGGGAGCGTTCTGGGCGGCGGGTCAGAACTGCATCGGCGTACAGCGGATCTACATTCACCGCGAGATCTACGAACGCTTCCGCGACGGGTTCGTGGCGAAAGCGAAGGCCTACCGTATCGGTGACAAGCTGGACGATTCGACCGACATGGGCCCGATGATCAACGAGGGCGAGGCGAAGCGCGTCGAGCGCTGGGTGCAGGAGGCCGTGGAGAAGGGTGCCACGCTGCTGACCGGCGGCACGCGGGACGGAGCGCTCGTGCCACCTACCGTTCTGGAGAACGTGCCGGAAGACGCGACGATTCACTTCGAAGAAGTCTTCGGCCCGGCCGTGAATCTGTACCCGGTCGATGATCTCGACGAGGCGATCGCCAGGGCGAACAGTGCCAACTATGGTCTGCACGCCGCGGGATTCTCGAACGATGTGACCGTCTGTCACAAGCTGGCCGCGGGCCTGGACTGCGGCAGCGTAATTCTCAACGACTCGACGGACTATCGGCTCGATTCGATGCCGTTCGGCGGCGTGAAGAACTCGGGTCTCGGTCGGGAAGGTCTGAAGTTCTCTCTCCAGGAGATGACGGAGCCGAAAGTCGTATGCTGGTACCTGCCCGGGATCTGACTTGAGGTCCGGGGGAGTCGGTCGCGTGCGATCGAGGCGCGCGACGAAGGCCAGGGCGCCGGCCGGCTGGCTGACGGTGATCTTCCTGTTGCTTCCTGCCGCACCGGCCGCCGCGCAGGAAGACTCCGTGATGGTGGCGGTACCGGACACGGTGACCATCGACGACGAAGCGGTCGCGGCCGATACGCTTCTGGACTCTCATCCGCAGGACTCTCCCGACGCCACCGGCTTCCTGTTCGAGACCCCCGACCAGATGGGACAGTTACGACTGCGGGCCTCGATTCGCCTGAACGGCGCGTGGGACTTCAACGGTCTTCAGAGCACGGACGTGTTCGATACCTACCAGATCCCGGTGGAGGACGATGTCACCGACCAGGGCCGCTTCTTTCTCCAGGCGACCCAGAGCCGGATCGGCTTCGAGCTGTCCAGCGCCACGTCCGGCGGACTCGTGTTCGGACGGATCGAGGCCGACTTCCGTGGCCCGGGAGATGCCTTCAGGCTCCGCCACGCCTACGGCGAGTACTGGCGGGTTCTCGCCGGGCAGACGTGGTCGAACTTCAGCGACGTCGAGGCGATCCCGGTCACGGTCGACTTCGAAGGTCCCCCCAGTTCCAACAGCGTCCGGACGCCTCAGATCCGGTACACCCAGACGGCGTCCGAAAGCACCCGCTGGTCGGTCGCTCTCGAAGCGCCCAAGGCCGACGTCACGAGCCCGGACGAGGTGGATGCCGCCTTCCAGGGATTCGGAGACGTGAGCGCACGCGCGCGTCTCTCCTCCGCCTGGGGACACCTTCAGATCTCGGGGGTGTTTCGTTCATTGGCGGCAAATGACACCGCGGGAGGAACGGACTTCCTCCCGGGGCTCGGGTTGATGCTGTCCGGCAGTTCGCAGGTCGCCGAGAACGACAAGTTCCGCTTTCAAGCGATCGGTGGCATCGCCATCTCGAGATTCGTGGGCAGCCTGGGGGGAAAAGGTCTCGACCTGCTGTTCAATCCGAATACGGGGAGCTTCGAGCAGGTCACCTCGTATGGCGGATTCGTCACCTGGACGCACTCGAACCTCTTCGACGAGGCCGTCGAAACGAACTTGACCGGCGGCATTCTGGGTATCGTGAACAAGAGCTTCCAGTTGCCCGAAGATTACAATTCCTCGCAG
>JARRPA010000165.1:4695-11709 GCA_037383305.1 Gemmatimonadota bacterium
TCCTCGCAGTACGTCGCCGGGAACATTTTCTGGAAGTTTACGGAAGGCGGAAGGGCCGGAGTGGAGTGGTCCTGGGGACTTCGACGGAACAAGGACGGGCAGTCGGGGACGGCCACCCGCCTCTCGTTCGCGGCCTACTTCGACTTCTGACGGGCGAGTCGCGTCTCGCCCGTCGCTTGCCGGTCCCGGTGCCCCCCGGGTCGGGACATCAGACCCCGATCTCCACCCCCGACCGTACCTGCTCCAGGGCCCGGTCCAGATCCGAGATCAGATCGCCGGCATCCTCACAGCCCACCGCGACCCTTACGAGGTCGTCGGTAATACCTGCCTCCAGCCGCTCGTCGACCGGGACTCCCTTGTGCGTCATCGAAGCCGGATGCTCGATCAGAGTCTCCACGCCGCCGAGGCTCACGGCCCGGACCATCAGCTCGGCCGCGTCAATGAACCGTCGTCCACCCTCCACGCCCCCTGCCACGCCGAAGGAGAGGATCGCCCCCGGTCCGCGCATCTGTCGGGCAGCCAGTTCGTGCTGAGGGTGACTTTCGAGTCCCGGGTAGCGGACCCATTCCACCGCGGGATGCGCTTCCAGGTAGCGGGCGATCTCCATCGCGTTCGACTGGGCCTTTTCGACCCGGAGTCCGAGGGTCTTGATTCCCCGCAGCACGAGCCAGGCCTGATGCGGGTCCATGGTCCCGCCGAGGTTCACGTGCACCTGACGCAAGCGTTCGAGCATCTCCTCGTCCGCGGCCACGATGATCCCGGCCACCACGTCGGAGTGCCCGTTGATGAACTTGGTCATGCTGTGCACGACGATGTCCGCGCCGAGATCGATCGGGTTTTGCAGGTGAGGTGATGCGAATGTGTTGTCGACCGCGAGCACGGCCCCGCGCGCGTGGGCGATCTCCGCGCAGGCCTCGATGTCGGTGAGCTTGAGGGTCGGGTTGGCCGGGGTCTCCACGTAGACCAGCGCGGTCTGGGGCCGCATCGCGCGCTCCACGCGCGCAACGGAAGCGGAGTCCACGAAGTCGGCTTCGACGCCGAAGCGCGAGTACTCCGTCTCGATGATCGTCCGGGACGGGCCGTACAGCGCGTCGGTCGCGACCATGTGCGCTCCGGTTCCGAGCAGCGTCATGTAGATCGAGTTGATCGCAGCCATCCCGCTCGCGGCACCCAGAGCCCCGGCCCCTCCTTCGAGGAACGCCACGCTCCGCTCGAGAGCTTCGGTCGTGGGGTTGCCGAGTCGCGTGTACTTGTACCCCGGTTCCCCACGGAAACAAGCCGCTCCATGATCCGCGCTCTCGAAGGCGAAGGTGGAGCTCTGATAAATGGGAACGCTCACGGCTCCGGTCTCGTAGTCCGGGTGCTGTCCGCCGTGGATGATCCTGGTATTCGAGCCCTTCAGCCGTGCGTCTTTCATCGCTTCCTCGAGGACAGATTCGCGTTGAACGCCACCGTCGAAAGCTGATGCCTCGTCGTCGCCGGCGACACCCCGGCCGGCACCCGTCGCGCCGACACGTTCCGGGACCTAGTATGGTCGCGTCCGGCCCGCGGGGACCGGATGATCTGATCGAGGCTGGCACCCGTCCGAGGGTGCCGCCGGCTCTGCCGCCCGGAGACGAAATCGGAGGCGCTCGTGGAAAGCTCCACCGCAGGATCCTCCCGCGCCCCCCGGATGGGGCCGTATCCCGAATTCACGTGGGCCGCAGTACTCGTCGGCTACGGCCTCGGCGTCCTGATCGCGGTGAGCATCGGCTATCTGAGCCTCAAGCTGGGCTTCTCGATCGAGGGATCGGAACTCGCCGCGATCCTCGGATTCGGGATCCTGCGCGGGCTGATGGGCCGGAACAGCATCATCGAAAACAACATCAATCAGACGATCGCCTCGGCCGTGAACGGTGCCAGCGCCGGGATGATGTTCTCCGTGCCGGCGCTGTTCATCCTCGGATTCGAGGACTTCAATCATCCGCTCCTCGTGCTGGGATGCATCGCCGGCGGGATCCTGGGGATCGCCTTCATCATCCCGCTGCGCAAGCAGATGATCGATTTCAACCGCCTGGCATTTCCGGGGGGGATCGCCACGGCGGCCGTGCTCAAGGCCCCGGGCGCCGGAATCCGGAAGGCGTGGCTGCTCGTGGGCGGCGCGCTGGTTTCCGGGCTCGTTCACTTCGTCAGCCTCTCGACCGGGTTCGAGAACTGGGACCTCGGGGGCCTGATCGGGATGCCCGAGTACATGAACGGGATCTGGTACGTATCGCTGCTGACGGTGGGCGTCGCCTTCCTCGCCGGAAAGGGCGGGTTCTTCTTCATCGTCGGCGGCTACGTGTGCTGGTGGCTTCTCGCGCCGGTCCTCAACGCCTCCGGTCTCTTCCCGGATCCGGCCACGCTCGCCGCCGAGGGAACGAGCATCACGAACTATCTCCGGCTCACGCTCTTCCGGCCGGTGGGAATCGGGATGCTGATCGGCGGGGCGGTGATGGGGATCGTCCTCGCCTTTCCGCTGGTCGTGAGCGCGATCCGCAGCATGCGGGATGCCGCGAAGTCCCGGACGGAAAGGGCCGGCGAAGAGCTCCCGATACAGATGCTCTACCTCGGCGTGGCCGGCGCTTTCATCGTGCTGACGTGCTGACGCTGATCGCGGTCTACTCGGTGCAGGAAGTCGGCTGGGCCCGTGGAGCCCTGATGGCGGTGCTGGGCACGCTCTGGATCTGGGTGGCCGGGGTCGTGCTCTCGGAGTGTATCGGGCGAACGAACTGGTCTCCACTCTCGGGGATGACGCTGATCGGGATCACGATCCTGATCTTCGTCACCAGCGGGCTCGGAGATCGCGCCGCGATCATTTCCTCTGTCGTGGTGGGAGCGGCGATGTGCGTGGCGATGGCCCAGGCCACCGACCTGATGCTCGACCTCAAGTGCGGCTACATCGTCGGTGCGACACCGAAGAAGCAGCAGGTGGCGCAGTTCCTGGGAAGCTGGATCGGGCCGATCGTGATCATCTTTCTGATCGTCGTGCTTCACAGGGCGTACGGCCTCGGCAGCGACCAGCTTCCCGCGCCGCAGGGTCAGGCGCTGGCGAGCGTGATCCAGGGCATCCTCGGGGGAGACGTTCCCACCGACAAGTACCTCACCGGCGCCGGACTGGGCGCGCTCCTCAGTGCGAGCGGGATCGGCGGCCTCGGGGTTCTCGTGGGCCTGGGTTTCTACCTTCCGTTCAACATCGTGCTGACCTATACGGTCGGGACCCTGCTGCGGGTGTTCGCCGACTGGAAGGCCGGCAATCAGTGGAGCGAAGACGTCGGCATTCCGATCGCGGCGGGACTGATCGTCGGGGAAGCGCTGGTCGGCGTGGCCTACTCCATGATCATCGTATTCGGCGCTCCCTGAGGGAGGGTGAGAGATGATGAAGTACGTGGGATATCTCCTGATCGTGATCGGCTTCCTGTGGGGGGCATTTCTGACCGTCCAGCAGCCGGAGGGCGTGAACTCCACCCTCTACATGGCGGCTCTGGCGATCGGCGTCGTCGGCGTGATCATGGCCCGCCTGGCCGTTCGAGCCGAGGCGAGGGACGAAACGCTCCTGCAGACGAACATCGCGGCGATCGAGTCGTCGCTCGCCGCGATCGCGCACGACGCGGAACGGCTGGATTCCGAGAAGGAATCGATGAACGTCTACGACATCCGTCACGTGATCGACCAGACCTTCCCCGCGCACCTGTCGGCATTCGTCGAGGCACGAGAGAGTATCGCGCACAGTTACGGCCTCAAGGCCTACGCCGAGGTGATGAATCGATTTGCCACAGGGGAGAGATACCTGAACCGGGTCTGGTCCGCCTCGACCGATGGATACCAGCCCGAGGCTTGGGACTACATCTCGCGGTGCCACGCCCAGTTCGATGATGCGCTGAAGACGTTTCGGGAGATCCGGTCCGACGCCCGGTGAGGGCTGGTGACCGTCCGGTCGGGCACATGGTCGGGCACACCCCTTGCAAGCGAGTCCCGACTGATTCAGCGATCGAATCGGAACCCGAACCTTCAGGAGCGGTCCTTCCGAAGGGACCCTCTCCGGATGTACAGGCCATCAATCATCGACTCCCCCCGGCGGGGATCGGCACATCATTGGGGAACCCCGACGCACCGGCCGACGGCGGTCGGCGATCGTGGTCCTTCCGGTCTTCCCGCCGCCCGCGGGAAGGCGGCTGTTTTCTCCGGACGCGCGACTCCCGCGCGTCACATCCTCCAGGGCGCGTTCAACCCACCAGGAGATACCGATGAGCGGATACGTTGACAGACTGATGGAATCCGTCCGGGCGAAAGACCCGGCCCAGCCGGAGTTCCATCAGGCGGTGGAAGAAGTGGCGGAATCCGTGCAGATCGTCTACGACAAGCACCCGATCTACAAGAAATCGGCCGTACTCGAGCGGATCATAGAGCCGGAGCGGGTGATCCTGTTCCGCGTCCCCTGGGTGGACGACCAGGGCGAGGTGCAGGTGAACCGTGGCTTCCGGATCGAGATGAACAGCGCCATCGGTCCCTACAAGGGCGGACTGCGCTTCCACCCGTCGGTGAACCTCGGAATCCTGAAGTTCCTGGCGTTCGAACAGGTGTTCAAGAACGCGCTCACGACGCTGCCCATGGGGGGCGGAAAGGGCGGATCCGATTTCGATCCGAAGGGGAAGAGCGACGCCGAGGTGATGCGGTTCTGCCAGGCGTTCATGGCCGAGCTGTACAGACACATCGGCCAGTTCCGGGACGTTCCGGCCGGAGACATCGGGGTCGGTGGACGCGAGATCGGCTTCCTGTTCGGAATGTACAAGAAGCTGCAGAACGAATTCACCGGCGTACTGACAGGGAAGGGCCTGAACTGGGGCGGCTCCCTGATCCGTCCGGAAGCCACGGGATACGGAGCCGTCTACTTCGCGGCCGAGATGCTCGGCACGCGCGGCGAGACACTGGAAGGAAAGAAGTGCCTGGTCTCGGGCTCGGGGAATGTCGCGCAGTACACCGCCGAGAAGATCCTCGACATGGGCGGAACCGTCCTCACCTGCTCCGATTCGAATGGCTACGTTTATGACGAGGAGGGGATCGACCGCGAGAAGCTGGCCTTCCTGATGGATCTCAAGAACAACCGGCGCGGACGTGTCAGCGAATATGCCGAGAAGTACCCGAACGCCGCCTATACACCGGTCGATGCCAGCCTCGATCACAATCCGTTGTGGAATCATGCGGCCGACTGCGCCTTCCCGAGCGCGACCCAGAATGAGGTCAACGCCGTGGACGCGCAGAACCTGGTGGATAACGGCGTGTACGTGATATCGGAAGGCGCCAACATGCCGACGGTGCCGGAGGGAGTGGAGATATTCCTGGACAACGACGTCCTGTACGGACTGGGAAAGGCGGCGAACGCCGGCGGGGTGGCCGTATCAGGGCTGGAGATGTCGCAGAATTCTCTCCGACTCTCATGGTCCCGGGAGGAAGTCGACCAGCGTCTTCAGAACATCATGAAGAGCATCCACAAGCAGTGCCTGGACGCGGCGGAGGCGTACGGCAAGCCCGGCAACTACGTCCACGGCGCCAACATCGCCGGATTCCTCAAAGTGGCCGACTCGATGCTCGACCAGGGCGTCGTCTGATTCCTCCGAAGCCGCGACGCTGCGGTCCGTCCCCCGCCGGGACGGGCCGGGCGTCCCGGAACGCTCTTCCCCGGTTCGCCCGGGTGGGCGCCGAGCCCGTTCCCGCACCGAGATGAACATCCCGGAGTTTCCGGAATTCGGCAGAGTCCGAAAAGGCACGGCGGGTGGACTTCGCGACCTGATGCGGTTCCGGGTCCAGAACATCCTCTTCGTCTCGAGCCTGTACGAGTCGTTCATCATGGCCGAGGATGGTCAGTTGAACGAGCTGATCCTCACGAAGTTCCTCGACCTGAACCTGAACCAGGCGCCGAACATCACGCGCGTGTCGAGCGGCGGGGAGGCTCTCTCCCTCGCCCGCGACAAGCGATTCGACGTGATCATCACCAGCCTCCAGCTCGGCGACATGAACGCGGCCCAGCTTGCCCGGGCCGTTCGCGAGGCGGACCTGGACCTGCCTGTGCTGGTTCTGGCCTACGATCATGCGGAGGTGAAGGACTTCGAGCAGCGGTACGGATTCGGTGAGCAGGAGCGCGTGTTCCTCTGGCAGGGGGACGCCCGGATCCTGCTGGCCATGGTCAAGCTGGAGGAGGACAGTCGCAACGTCGAGTTCGATGCCAGCCTCGGCCCCGTTCTGCTCATGGTCGAAGACAGCGTTCGCTATTACTCCTCGTTTCTTCCCGTCATCTACTCGGAGGTGATGAAGCTCACCCAGAGCATCGTTTCCGAGGGCGTGAACCTGTATCAGCGGCTGCTGCGGATGCGTGCGCGGCCGAAGATCCTCCTGGCCACGAATTTCGAGGAGGCATGGGAGTACTTCTCCGCCTATCGGAACAACGTCATGGGAGTGATCTCCGATGTCGCCTTTCCGCTGGGCGAGGAGGGCGAGGTCTCTCCCTCGGCGGGGCTGGACCTGGCAAAGCGGATCCGGGATGCCCGGCCCGACGTTCCGATTCTGCTTCAATCCAGCAACCCGGATTTCGCCCGCACCGCTGCCGGAGTGTCCACCGGTTTTCTGCTCAAGCGCTCGCCGACGATGCTCGATCAGATCCGCCGCTACCTGACCGAGCAATCGTACTTCGGGGACTTCGTCTTCCGCCTGCCATCGGGAGAGGAGGTGGATCGCGCCGGCGACTTGAGCACCCTCCTGGAGAGGCTCGAGAGCGTCCCCGACGAGAGCATCGGATTCCATGCGGCACGCAACGACTTCTCGAGCTGGCTGCGCGCCCGGGGCGAGTTCGCGCTCGCCTACCGGCTCCGTCCGCGGAAACTGTCGGACTATGCGTCAGTCGAGGCGCTGCGGGACGATCTGATCGAGTCGATCGGCGCGTATCGAAGGCGACAGAGTCGAGCAACGGTCGCCGACTACGACCCGGAGGCGCTGGCCCGA
>JARRPA010000166.1:0-4670 GCA_037383305.1 Gemmatimonadota bacterium
TGCAGATCGAACCCGTGCTGAACACCTGCTGGTGCAGCAGGTGCTGGAAAGAGGGCATGAAGAGCTTCAGTTCCTCCACCCGAGCGGAGTCGCCGGCGGCCTCCGCATCCCGCAGCTCCCGGTCCCACTCCGGCTTCATCCGCTCCAGGCCCTCGGGAGAACGATAGTAGGCCAGGGCGACGACCCTCGAATCGAAGGTCCCGATCCGCAGCGCCGGATCAGTGACTTCCTGCGCCTGCCCGATATCGGCCACGAGCAGGGTGAGTGCGGCGGCGAGCACTGAGATGGAATAGTTCATAGTGCTGCTCCTGAAGGAAAGTCAGCACGAAAAGGAGGGATTCGTAATATACGGTACTACGGCTCCGGACGCTCGACGGCCTGACTTTTTCTTCTCGTCGGAATACGGGCCGACTCC
The DNA here is from genome assembly GCA_037383305.1 of Gemmatimonadota bacterium. Taxonomy (GTDB): domain Bacteria; phylum Gemmatimonadota; class Gemmatimonadetes; order Palauibacterales; family Palauibacteraceae; genus Carthagonibacter. Next base: position 416 of record JARRPA010000166.1, read on the forward strand.
TCCGGAATCTGCCGCATAGGATCGCCGTGTTCCACGATCTTCCCGTTCTGATCGAAGCGGAAGCCGTCGATCGTCACGTACCCTTCATCGCTGGGCCGCTTCCGGTCCGGGCCATCCCCGACCGAGCCCTCCTCCGCGACGGCACACACGAACGCGAATTCCCTGTCTGGATGCTTCCGCGCAAGGATTCCGCGGACTGTCAGGCGATACGACCCGATCGCTTTCTGCACGGCGGCCTTCAGATCATGTTCCGAAGGCTCCCCTCTGAATCGTCGTTCTAAGTCCCTCAGCCCCAACCTTCGAGGACGATCTTGCCTACGGTCCGCCCTTCCTCGATCCGGGCGTGAGCCGTCCGCAGGTTCGCCGCCGAGATCGGACTCAGAACGTTGGTCACCGTCGTCCGGATCCTGCCCGAATCGACAAGGGTCGAAACCTCGTTGAGGAGCCGGTGCTGCTCGATCATGTCCGGAGTTTCGAACATCGGACGGGTGAACATCAGCTCCCAGGAGAAGGAGACGCTCTTGGCCATCAGTACCCCGAGATCGACCGGAGCGGCGGTCTCGACGATCGAGCAGATGTGACCTTGCGGGGCGACGACCTCGGCCATCGCCGGCCAATGCTGATCGGTACTGTTCAGACACAGCACGTACTCGACCGCCTCGATCCCGAGAGCTCGCAGCTGCTCCGGGATATCCTCTCGATGGTTCACGACATGATGAGCACCGAGGTCGAGACACCACGCCCTCGATTCGTCCCGCGACGCCGTCGCGATCACGTCGAGCCCCGCGACTTGCTTGGCCAGCTGTATCGCGATGGACCCGACCCCTCCGGCGCCACCGAGAATGAGCAGCTTCTTCCTGGCATCCTTGCCGTCCATCGACACGTCGAACCGGTCGAACAAAGCTTCCCAGGCCGTAATGCTCGTCAGCGGCAGGGCCGCCGCTTCCGGGAAGGTCCGGGACGACGGCTTCCGTCCCACGATGCGCTCATCCACGAGGTGGAACTCGCTGTTCGAACCCGGACGCGTGATGCTGCCCGCGTAGAAGACCTCGTCGCCCGGCGAGAACAGGGTGACCTCCGGACCCACGGCCTCGACGACCCCTGCGGCATCCCAGCCGAGGATGCGGGGCGGGTCTTCGACCTTGCTTTTTGGAGCCCGGACCTTCGTGTCGACCGGGTTCACCGCGATCGCCTTGACGGCGATCAGCAGATCTCGCCCTCCGGCCTCGGGCTTCGGAACCTCCAGATCGAGAAGCGACGCCTCGTCGCTGATCGGTAGATACTCTCGGATTCCAACGGCCTTCATCGTGATCCTCTCTTTGCCCGGGTGCTCGGTACGGCCTGGTGCATCGCGACGCCTGGCCCCGCCGTGCCGTCGAACGCTCAATATAGCCGGACGAGGAGGGGGAGAGCCTGCGGGAAATCACCCTGACCCTCCGAGCTGGCAGCACGAGCGGTCTATCCGGGGATCCCCGCTTCGATCCGGTAGACCACGAGCCGTTCCACCTCGAGCGCGTCCGTTTCCACGGCGAGGATTCTTCCATCCGGAAGAAAGCCGATCGGAAAGGGCATCTCGGCCGGCAGCGTACCGAGGTACGTGCCGTCGGCCGAGAGGATATCGGTCGGGGTCGGTTCCGGACGCGGCCCACCGCGGCTTACCCAGATTCGACCGTCGGGATCGACTCGGAGGCCTCGAATCGCGGGAACGAGCTCTGCGACCCCCCGCTTCTCCACGACTTCATCCCAGGCACACTGACGTGCGCCGGCCGGGGTCATCATGCGCATCCCCTCGCCCACCTCGCGCTTCGCGAGCTCCCGATTCGCCGCGACCGGCTCGACCGCTCGACGGTAGCGCGCCACCGGACGACCTCGCTCGAAGAGATCGACCTGGTAGGAGGTCCCGACCCGGGCGACCGCCCGGTCACGCCACGCGTCCCAGACGACGTTCGGGGAAAACAGGGGAGTCATCCCGGAGACGGCCATGCCGCAGCTCTCGAGCTCGATGACCCCGCTGGCTGGCGCCTTGAGCCGTGCCAGCTCCGTGGTATCGGAATCCGCGACTCGGAAGAAGCGATACAGCATCTGATCCTCCTCGACCGTCGAGATCGAAGAGTAATGCGCCTGGCTGCTCCAGATCCGGCGGGTATTGCGGACGAGCTCCTCGTCGCTCTCGGTCGGCATTCCGTCCGGGTCGAACTCGTGAACCCGACCGCGACGATCCGTCCGGCTCCCTCGCGCACCGCGGCCCGGGACCTCCTTCCGCCGCCCCGTCAGGCCCCGTTCAGAATACCCACTGCAGCCGGCCGAGGAAGAAGTCCGTCGTCCCCTCGATTCCGAACCGGTCGAGGCTCACATGGTTGTAGCCGAGACTCAACTTCCAGCGACGGGTGGCCCACCAGTTCAACGCAGCCGTGAACAGTTCCATGTCGCCGCCGGAGACCCCGGCGTCGTCGAGATCCACGTTTCCGAACCGGAGGACCGCCTCGACCGCCCCCCATCCGCCCGAGGGCAGCACCCGGCGTGCGTAGCCGACCTTTCGGTCGTACGGTCGGGTCTCGCCGGTGATCACCCAGCTCCCCGTGGCGTACCAGCCCTTGAACACCGGGTCTCCCACCTGCTGCGCGTCGAGCCACGACTGGATGTACTCGAAGGTGACGGAGAGCGAGCGGTAGTTCGCGAGGGCCTCGAGCCCGAGATGCCAGCCACCGTCCGCCGCGAACTTCTCGGTGTCGACGTACAGATCGGCCACGTTAGATGCAGGCTTGCCGCTGTAGCGCAGGCTGTCCTGCGAGTCGGAGCCGTTGTACCGGCCGCTGGCCGCCAGGTGAAGGAACCGACTGCCGTCCTCCGACCAGAGCGGGACCCCGGTCACGCGAGCGGTCACCGAGGTTCCACCGCCGGTGAACGACTCGTCGCGTAGCCACGCGTCGTTCGCCCAGCCGACCGCCCACGTCGCACGATCGTCGAGGATCGCGTTGGACAGCTTGATCCCCGTATTCCGGGAGCGGAAGAACGGACTGAGGATACGCTCGTGATGCGGGAGATTCGCGGCGTCCCCCACCATTTCGTAGGAGTGGCTCTCCTTCTGCTTCCCGACCGTGAGCTTGCCGATGTTCGGCCCGAGCTCGGTCGCCAGGTACGCATCCGTGACGTTGAAGTCATCGTCTCCGGGCTCGTTCGAGAAGCCCTTGTACTCGGCGCTCAGCCTGTAGTCGAACTTCGTGAACAGGTGGAAATGGCCCCGGAACATGAGGCGAAACGACCGCAGCTCGATCTGGTCTTCCTGCTCGCCGACCTGCGTGATGCTTGCCGACTCCTGGTCGAACCAGGTGTAGTCGAGTAACACCGAGAGTCCGAATTTCAGCTCGAAGCGATCCTCCTCGTCTTCGACTCTCGTGGACGCGAGGAACCGGTCGGACAGGTCCGGGAAGGAGTAACCAGGCGGAATCTCGTAGCGCTCCAGGAACTCCGCCGGAATGTCCGATTCCTTCGACTGTGCTGCGGCAGGCGATACCGAGGCAGCCAGAAATCCGATGGTCAGCAGGATCGTCGGGGCGCCTGGCCACTGACTTCGCATTCGATCCCTTCCCGCAAGCGTTCGCAGAGCACGTGGACGGTCGAAAGTGGACTACGGATCACCGCCGTTCCATTGGACCTTCGTGACGGTCCATCCCCTCCTCGCCTTCAGCGGTGACGGCGCGCAGTACCTCGCTTAAGGGCTCATCGCTCCCACGATTCAGCACTTGGCGAAAACTCGTTGAGCTGGGTACGCGACTGTGTCCATGTCGGGTAGTGCTTGCACAAGAGGACGACGCACTACTCGCCATACGCGGGCTCGACCTATAGACGCATTGCGCGGTCATCAAGGTGTGATGCCGAAAGAGAAGGTCCCAGTCCTCCCTTTCGATTCCACTGGCTAGCGTTCGCGCTGCGCGCTTGTCTTTTCTTACGCGCTTCGAGCCAAGGGTAAGGGGCGCCTGCCGACCGCTGCATTTCACAGCTACGGACATAATAGGGGCAGGACGCGGACATTTCGGAAAGGACCTGGATGCACGAAAGCCCGCATTACTGAGGGCTTTCTGCCCGTCGGGGCGCCGGGATTTGTCGCCGTTACGTCCGTGGGCGGAGCCTATGGACGCACCCGGGACCCCCTGCCGTCGAGCCGCACGCGAGACCCTGAGCAGGCGCAGCCTGCGAAGTACCCCATGCCGATTCGGTACGCTGACTGGCGATGGTGATCGCGGGTTCGTGCGGG
>JARRPA010000167.1:0-4664 GCA_037383305.1 Gemmatimonadota bacterium
CGTACGGACGGGGTGGGATTTGTGCTCGAGCCGCTTCGCGGCGAGAGCCCTTTGCAGCGCAGCTGCGAAGGTACCGGTGAAAATCCCAACCAGTCAGCCCAATTCTGCGTACGGACGGGGTGGGATTTGAACCCACGAGACACTTTTGGTGCCCACACGCTTTCCAGGCGTGCGCCTTAAGCCACTCGGCCACCCGTCCCGGATACCGCTGCTTTCTTCAACGGAGGAGCAGGGATTCGTTCCCGAGCCGCGCAGCGGCGAGAGCCCTTTGCAGCACCGCTGCAAAGGCACCGGTGAGAATCCCTACATCCAACCAGCCACTTCAACGGAGGAGCAGGGATTCGAACCCTGGTGGGTGTTTCCACCCAACGCCTTAGCAGGGCGCCGCCTTTAGCCACTCGGCCACTCCTCCACGGCGCTCGGACGCGGACGTTCCTCTCGCCCACCGTCCAAACGAAATCGGCGAAGCCGACGGTTCCAACTCCCGCCTTCTTCACCGACTCCTCAATTGGCCCGCCAGGGTTCGAACCTGGACTCTCCTGATCCAGAGTCAGGCGTGTTGCCAATTACACCACGGGCCAATCTTCCGCCTTTGCGGCGGGGCCAGCGAGTATAAGGAAGTCGCCGGCATGGATCAAGCTGGTTCGACCCTTCCCGGCGGGGCGAGTTCCTCGGCGAAGGCAGGCTTGGAACGCCACCGACTCGAAAGAATCAGTTGAGCCGTGTATGGAACTCCAGCGCGCCCGTGCGGGTCTCTGCCGCAGCGCTCAATTCGCCATTGATCCGCGTAATGCGATCATCGGCCAGGGCCGCTTCCTTCCCCTCCTCGAACTGCGTGAACTCGGTGAATTCGCCCGGCCGCTTTTCGCTCTCGTACAGCTGCGCTTGAATCTCCATTCCGAACAGTGTCCCGGTCCACTCCGTCCAGGCCTTCAGATAGATCTCCCGCCGGTCGGCCGGTACCTGTGCGAATACGATCTGTGCTCTCACGTCGCCTCCCTGGCCCTGTCTTTCTCTCTCCGAGAAGGCCGAGAAGGTCGGCGAGGAAGCGCTCCGGGACAAGTCGCACCAGCAGGTGACGGCGGCCGGAAACCCGGGGTACGCCGGACGCGGTCAGCGAGTCCCACGCGAGTATGCTGGCCCGCGCTCGCAGCCGTCGCATCGCGGCCCCTTCGTCGGGCGTCGCGCTCACCACGCCGACTTCCGGCCCGGCCCCGGCTCGAACGGCCTCCCGGATCGCAGCGCGGACGATGGCGCTTCCGCTGAGAATTCCGACTACGGTCGGAAAGCGAAGGGTCGAGAGCACCCTCACGTCGAACTCCGAGAGTCCGACCTGGAGTGGGATGGGCCGGAGGGCCGGATTCGACGTCGGGTCCTGCGCCGCCGTGCCAGCGACGCCAGTCACGGCCATCGGGGACCTGGAAGTGATCACGCGCACCGGCAGCCAGCCGAAATGCACGCCGGGACAGGGTCGGATCGGAGGGGGCTCGCACCGCAGGCGAATTCCCGGAATCGCGACCTCCAGCTCGCGGCTGACGACCTCGCCCAGAGCCCGCTCCTCGCAGAACAGGAGGACTCGACGCATCTCGATCGCTGCCGCCAGACTCGCCAGGCGCATCGCGAGGGCTCCGTCCCGGGGACCGAGCGTGAGTGCGAGCACCGGCTCGGGCGAGGCTACGTACACTCCGCTGCCCGGCACGGCGTCGACGAGACCCCGGGCTGCGAGCTCACGGTAGGCGGCGGCCACGGTCTCCCGGTGAACGCCGAGTCGCTGCCCGAGTGCGCGGACGCTCGGTAGCCGGGCCCCCTCGGCATATCCGCCGTCCCGAATTCGCGCTTCGAGTCGGAGAGAGATCTGACGCCGCGGTGGGACCTCCGCTCCCCTGTGAATCCGCATCGGCACCCCCGGCGCCCGACCCGCTTCCATCTTCATTCGAGCCTCTCCGTTCAACGGCGTCCTGTCGAATCCGGACCCCGAGGATCGGATGACCCGATCAACGCCTCTTCAAGCGGAGAGGAACCGGAGAAGCTTCTCCAGCGGCCACGCGTTGATTACGTCGTTCGCTCCGAGCCATGCCCGCCGTGCCTGGTCAATTCCGTACGACATGAGTTCCAGTTCGGCGACCCGGTGGGCGTCGGTGCTGATCACGATCTTCACACCGAGTTCCTTCGCCCGCATCAGGTGCGTGTCCTTCAGGTCGAGGCGAGCGGGGTGCGCATTCAGTTCCACGGCCACCTGGTGCTCGGCACAGGCTTCGAGCACCGTGTCGAGGTCGAAGGAGAACGGCTCCCGCTCGTTTATGATCCGTCCCGTCGGGTGGGCGAGGATGTTCACCTGCGGGTGTCGCACGGCAGTGAGGATCCGGGCGGTCTGATCCTCTTCAGACAGGTTGAAGCGCGAGTGAACGCTGACCACGACCACATCCAGCTTCTCGAGCCACTCTTCTTCCAGATCGAGCTCGCCCTCGGCGAGAATGTCCACTTCCATCGAACGAAGGAAGCGGATCTCGTCGTGCTTCTCCACGACCTCGTCGATCTCCTCCCATTGCCGGGCGAGCTTCTCCGCATCCATTCCACCGGTCATCGCGAGGGCCTTGGAATGGTCGGTGAGCGCGAAGTATTCGTACCCTCTCTCCCCGCAGGCCGTGAGCATCTCCTCGATCGAATTCTTTCCATCCGACCACGTGGAGTGCATCTGGAGATCGCCACGCATATCGGCCAGCGTGATGAGATCCGGGAGGCTTCCCTCTTCCGCCGCCTCGATCTCACCCCGGTTTTCACGCAGCTCCGGCGGGATCCACGGAAGTCCGAGCGCCTCGTACATCTCCTCCTCGGTGCGGCCTGCGATCCGCTCGCCGAGCTCGCGTCCGGTGGTGCTGGTGGTTCCCTCCTCACCCGACTCTTCGTCTACGAGCCGAGAGACGGCATACTCGTTGATGCTCAGCCCATGCTCGAGGGCCCGCTTCCGCAGCGCCACTCCATGTTCCTTCGAACCGGTGAAGTAGAGCAGGGCCGCGCCGTAGGATTCTTCCGGCAGGATTCGCAGATCCACCTCGAGTCCCGACTTCAATATGACGCTCCCGCGGGTGTCCCCCGCACCGACCACTTCGTCCACCTGGCTCCAGCCGGTGAAACGCTCCATGACCGGCTCGGGATCGTCGGACTGGACGAGAAGATCGATGTCGCCGACCGTCTCCTTCCGGCGCCGGTACGAGCCCGCGACCTCGAGTTTCTGCACCCGTTCGTCGGCCTGCATGTGCTCGACCAGCGGACGAACGAGCTGATCGGCCTGGTCGATCCGGAATCGGACCTCGCGCTCCTGGTACTTCTCCACGGCCGCGAGGATCTTCTCCTCCGACTTCTTCCCGAAGCCCTCGAGCCCGGCGATTTCTCCCGCGGCGGCAACCTCGGCGAGGTCAGAAACCGTCTCGACTCCGAGCTCCTTCCAGAGCTTCGCCGTCTTCTTGGGGCCTACGTTGGGGATCCGGGTGACTTCGACGAGCGACCGGGGCACTTCCTCTGCCACCGCCTCCAGCTCGGAGAGCCGGCCGGTAGTCACGAGTTCGGCGATGTGCGACGCCATGTCCTTGCCGATCGCCGGCAACTCGGTGAGGTCCGTACCCTCCTCGACCAGCTTTCGCAGGGGCACCGGGTGTTCTTCGATCGTGCGCACGGCGTTCCGGTACGCCCGGATCCGGAAAGGATTCACGCCGCCCTTGATCTCGAGCAGCGTGGCCATCTCACGGAGTGCGGCGGCGATCTCGAGATTTTCCATCAGTCGGCCTTCCCTTCCCACCCGGACAGCCTCTCCAGGAACTCGTTCTCGTCCAGGACGCTGACTCCGAGCTCACGGGCCCGGTCCAGCTTGGAGCCCGGGTCCTTGCCGGCGACCACGAAATCCGTCTTCTTGCTCACGGAACCCGTCGCCTTCGCCCCGAGCGCCTCGACCCGCTTTTTCGCATCTGCGCGGCTCATCCCGTCGAGCCCGCCGGTGAACACGAAGGTCTTCCCTTTCAGCGGTCCTCCCTCGGCGGGACGCTCGGGCGCGGTCAGTTCTCTCATGAACGAGAGGAGGCGATCGAGGTTCTCGGCGTTGTGGGGCTCTGCGAAGAACTCGACGATTCGGCCCGCCATGATCGGCCCGACGCCATCGACCTGTTCGAGCGTCTCCTCGTCGGCGGCGCGGAGTGAGTCCATCGTGCCGAACGCTCGGGCGAGGTCGCGGGCCACGGCCACGCCCACCTCGGGTATGCCCAGCCCATGGAGGAAGCGCGCGAGCTCCGTGGATCGCGCGGCATCGATCGCTCCGACCAGGTTGTTCGCCGAGAGCTCCGCGAAGCCCTCGAGCTCGACGAGCTGGTCGGCCGCGAGCTCGAACAGGTCGGGGACACGCTTCACCAGGTCCTTCTCGACGAGCAGCTTCGCGGTCTCTTCTCCGAGTCCCTCGATGTCCAGCGCGTTTCTCGACCCGAAGTGCTGGATCCGGCCCACGAGCTGCGCCGGGCAGCCGAAGGAGTTGGGGCAGACGGAAAACGGGCCGCGCTCTTCGAGCGCGGTGCCGCACGACGGGCATTCGGCGGGCATCTGGAACGCCGCCCCGCGCTCGCGATCGTCCTCCGGCACGCGCTCCACGACCTGCGGGATCACGTCGCCGGCCCGCTGCA
>JARRPA010000168.1:0-8275 GCA_037383305.1 Gemmatimonadota bacterium
GTTCGGCGGGTCGACTGGGATGGCTCGTCCTGGTCACTGGCGGCGGACGTCGTCACCCGGCTGCCCTCGTGAGGCAACGGCGGTGGGATTGAGCGGCGACCCGATCTTCCTCCGACCTCCCGATGCAAGGGCTCTGTTCCTGTTCGCGCACGGGGCCGGGGCCGGAATCCGTCACCCCTTCATGGAATCGCTGGCGCGGAAGCTCGCCGATCGGAGCATCGCCACCTGGCGCTTCGAATTTCCTTACATGACAGTTGGTCGAAGGCTGCCCGATCGTCCCGCCGTGCTCGTGAACGCCGTTCGACGCGCCGCGATGGAGGCGCATGATGCCGCGCCCGAACTTCCCTTCTTCGCCGGTGGAAAGTCCATGGGTGGAAGGATGACCTCGACCGCAGCGGCCGAGAGTCCCCTTCCTGGGGTCCGGGGGTTCGTGTTTCTCGGCTTCCCGCTCCACCGCCCCGGAAGCGACTCGAACGCGCGAGCCGATCATCTCGAGGCCGTGCCGCTTCCGATGCTCTTTCTGCAGGGCACCCGGGACCGTCTCGCGGAGATCGACCGCATCGAGCGTGTGTGCGAGAAACTCGGACCTCGAGCCGTCCTTCGTCAGGTGCAGGGCGCAGACCACGGATTCACGGTGCTCAAGCGATCCGGACGTAGTGACGACGGGGTCCGGCGAGAACTGGCCGAACTCACGTCGCAGTGGATCTTCGAGCGTTTGACGGACGTGCCGCTCGGTGGGTAGTGTCGTCAGATCAAAGGTCCGTTCTGTGCAGTGTGTGCTGGCTTCCGGACCTCTTTCTCCACGGATGAGAGACATGAGCCGATCGGGACGCAGGGTTGCATGGTGGCCGACCGGAATCGCGGTTCTCCCGCTGCTGGCGCTCGCGGGCTGCAAAGAGCAGGTCACCACGCTCGATAACGTGGCCGCCGTGCGAGTGGTCCATGCATCACCGGACCTCCCGGCGGTCGACGTGTACGTCGAGGGAATCACGATTCCCCTCGCCATGAATCTCGAGTATGGCGACGCCAGCGAGTTCGGGCTGCTTCCGGCCGTCAAGGGCGCGATCTTCGAGGCTCGGCTCACGGGTTCCGATCCGCGCTCCGAACCCCTGTTCGTCTCGCTCGGCTTCACGCTGGCGCCATCAGAGATCTCGACCGCTGCCCTCGGCGGGCTCGCGGATTCGAACGACCCGGTGGACAGTCTGCGGGTCGTGCTCGACCCGGAGGACTTCGACATCGTGACAGGCGGAACGTGGCGAGCGCGTTTCTCGAACATGGTCTCCGACGTTCCACAGATCAGCATCGACATCGGTTCCGACGGCATCGTCGATCAGACGATCGATCGCTTTCGGCCCACGGATGTGGCGGGAATTCCCCTGTCTTCCAATGAAACGACCTTTCTGACCATCGACGTACCCGGCGGTGGATCTTTCTCCGGCGGAATGCCCCCGTTCGAGGAAGGCTCCGAGGTGTTCATCTACGTGTCGGGCCTGGTCTCCGTCCCGGACACCGATCCGAGGCGCCTCCGGCTGCTGTTCATGACCCAGGACAGCGAAACCGTGCTCGTTCCCCTGGCTCAGGAATGAGCCGGCCCGGATCCGGACCAGCCGCGCTCTGCCTGTGCGGAGTCCCCTGCGGGCCGTAGATTCGCCCGCCATGAATACGCTGACGATCGCCATCCTCGCCGCCGGCCTCTCGTCCCGGTACGGCGCACCGAAGTTCCTCGTTCCCGTCGGACCGGACGGAGAGTCCCTGCTGGACTACGCCGTCTACGATGCCCTCTCGTCCGGATTCGGCCATGTGGCGCTGGTAGTGCGTCGGGTCTCCGAGGAAGACATCCGTCGGCGTTTCGCATCCCGGTTCGGGCGGGGAGTGCCCGTCTCTTACGTCCGCCAGGAGCTCTGGCCGCTGCCGGACGGGCATCAGTCCCCCTCGGAGCGCATGAAGCCGTGGGGCACCGGACACGCGGCGCTCCGACTGGCGGAGCTCTCCCCCGGTCCGTTCGCCGTCGCCAACGGCGACGATTTCTACGGCCGCTCCTCGTACGCCCGGCTCGCCACGTACCTGGCCGAGGCGCCCGAGGCGCCCGTGTTTCATATGATCGGCTTCCGGCTCGACACGACGCTGTCGGAGCACGGCGGCGTTTCGCGGGCGATATGTGAGGTGGACCAGGACGGCCGACTCGTGGGTCTCGAGGAAGTGCTCGGGATCGAGGCCTCCGAAGAGGGGGCACTTCTCGGTCGAACGGCGGAGGGTAAGCGACGGATCGTTCCCCCTCATGCGCTGGTCTCCATGGGACTCTGGGGATTCACGCCGGCCGTATTCTCCCTGCTGGAAACCCGTTTCACGAGGTTTCTCGAGCAACACGGCGAAGATCCGGAGCGGGAGTTTCTTCTCAGCGATGCGATCGGCGACATCGTTCGCTCGGGCGACGCCGAGGTCTTCGTGCACCATGCCGAGGAATCCTGGTACGGCATGACCTATCGGGAGGACCGGGACCGCGTCGCCGAACACATCGGCGATCTCGTCGAGGAGGGCTTGTACCCTGAGTCCCTTCGGCGGGCGATGCGGCCGGCCGACCTTCCTTCCGAGGGACGGGTCGAAGGAGAGATCTCGGAGTACCCGCCGGAGTAGGGCGCCGATGAGGCTCGCTGCCCTCGACTGGCTCGTCATCGCCTCCTACGGCGTCCTCACTCTCGCCCTCGGCCTTCGGTTCGCCGGTCGGGCGGGCCGCGGCACGCAGGAGTTCTTCCTCTCCGGCCGTACGCTTCCCTGGTGGCTGCTGGGCACTTCGATGGTCGCCACGACATTCTCGACCGACACGCCGAACCTGGTCACGGATCTCGTACGGACCGGCGGCGTGAGCGCGAACTGGGTGTGGTGGGCGTTCCTCGTCACCGGCATGTGCACGGTGTTCTTCTATGCGCGCCTTTGGCGCCGCTCCGGCGTGTTCACGGACATGGGCTTCTACGAGCTCCGATATTCGGGTCGACCCGCTGCCTTCCTCCGGGGATTCCGTGCCCTGTACCTGGGCGTGTTCTTCAACGTGATGATCATGGCCGCCGTGACCCTGGCCGCGATCAAGATCGGGGGCGTGCTCCTGGGACTGGACCGGTACGCGACGGTCCTGGTCGCGGGTGGAATCACGGTGGTGTATTCGGCAGGTGCCGGGCTGTGGGGCGTAGTCGTGACCGACCTGCTGCTGTTCATCGTGGCGATGGTCGGGTCGATCGCGGCGGCCGTGTACGCCCTTCGGCAGCCAGAAGTCGGAGGTCTTTCCGGACTCGTGTCGAACCCCGCGATCACCGACCGGCTGCCACTTCTGCCCGATTTCACGGACTGGCGGATCGCCGTGCCGATCTTCGTCATCCCCCTCGCCGTGCAGTGGTGGAGCACGTGGTATCCGGGAGCCGAGCCGGGCGGCGGCGGATACGTGGCGCAGCGGATGCTGGCGGCCCGGGACGAGCGTGAGTCGATGCGTGCGGTGCTATGGTTCAACCTGGCCCACTACGCACTTCGGCCCTGGCCGTGGATCCTCGTCGCGCTGGCGTCGCTGGCCGTCTATCCGACGCTGGACTCACTCGCCGTCGCCTTCCCGCACGTGGAGGCGACGATCCTCAGGGACGACCTCGCCTATCCGGCCATGCTGGTCTTCCTCCCGACGGGGCTTCTGGGCCTCGTGGTCGCATCCCTCGGCGCCGCTTACATGTCCACGATCAGCACCCACCTGAACTGGGGTGCCTCCTACATCGTGGAGGACTTCTACCGGCGCTTCCTGGCTCCGAACCGGGAAGAGCGGCACGCGTTGCAGGCGTTTCAGATCCTGCTGCAGATCGGCGCCGGGACCGGATCGATCTTTCTGCTGCGCTGGTTCTGGTGGCGAGTGAATGCGTGGAGCGAGATCTCGGGTATGGTCGTGTCGTTCGCGGTAGCCGTGTGGTTTCAATTCCTTCATGCGCGGGTCGGTCTCGCACCGCTGCACCCCTCGGCACAGTTGCTGATCGGCGTCGCCGTCACCTCCGCCGTCTGGCTGACCGTGACCTGGCTGACGCCACCGGCCGATCGCGAAACGCTGCAGAGCTACTACGACCGGATCCGTCCGTACGGACGAGGGTGGGCCCGCGTCGTGGACACTTCCGGCGGGGCTCCGGCGGCTGGAGGGGTGGCGGCGGGCCTCGCCGGGTGGTTTCTCGGCTGCGGCGCGGTGTACGCTGCGCTCTTCGCCACGGGATACCTTCTCTACGGTCGGCCGGTAGCCGCGGCCGCGGCGGGTTTCGTGGCGGGGGTCTCGGCCCTCGGCCTGTTCAGGGTGCTGCCTCGTGTCAGCTTCGACTGAAGGCAGCTCCGGACGCCGCACGATCCGAGGTCTCGCATCGATCCGCGAGGCGATTCACGGCACCGAGCAGGACTTCACCACCGGCAGCCTGAACCGGGCTGTCTTCCTCCTCGCCATTCCCATGATGCTCGAGATGGCGGGCGAGTCCCTGTTCGCCGTCGTGGACGCGTTCTTCGTGGCACGGCTCGGTGCGGAAGCGCTGGCCGCCGTCGGCATCACCGAGACGGTACTCGAGATCATCTACGCGATCGCGATCGGGCTCGGCATGTCCGTTACGGCGATGGTCGCCCGGCGGATCGGCGAGCACGACGAGCGGGCGGCGGCGCGCACGGCGGTGCAGGCGATCTGGGTGGGCCTGGGCGTGTCGATCCTGTTCGGGGCAGCGGGTGCGATCTGGGCACCGGACGTGCTTCGCCTGATGGGCGCCGACGATGCGACCGTCGGTCTCGGCGCTTCGTACACGCGAATCATCTACGGCTCGATGCCGATCATCCTTTTCCTCTTCGTGAACAACGCGATCTACCGGGGCGCAGGCGATGCGGCGATGGCGATGCGCTCGATATGGCTCGCCAACGGAATCAATATCGTCCTCGACCCGCTCCTCATTTTCGGTCTCGGCCCCTTTCCCGAGATGGGACTCACGGGCGCGGCCGTTGCGACCGTCGTGGGTCGGGGGATCGGTGTCCTCTACCAGTTCTACGGACTGAGTCGAGGCGCTCGACTGCGGGTGACGAGGGCCGACCTGAGTTTCGATCCGGAGATCGTGCTGCGGCTGTTGCGGGTGTCCGCCGGAGGTATCCTCCAGATGCTGGTCGCGACGGCAAGCTACATTGGCCTGATCCGGATTCTGGCCACATTCGGCAGCACCGTACTCGCGGGCTACGTGATCGCGATCCGGGTCGTGATCTTCATCATCCTGCCCTCGTGGGGACTGGCCAACGCCGCGGCGACGCTCGTGGGCCAGAACCTGGGCGCAAAGCAGCCCGAGCGCGCCGAGCGCGCCGTATGGGTGACCGGCCTCTGGAACATGGCGTTCATGGCCGGGGTCACCGTGCTGTTCGTGGCCTTCGCCGGTCCGATCGTCAGGATCTTCACATCCGACCCCGGTACGGGCGAGGTCGGAGAGACCGCGCTGCGGATCATCAGCTACGGGTACGTGATGTACGCGTGGGGGATGGTGGTCCTGCAGGCATTCAACGGCGCGGGCGACACCTGGACGCCGACCGGTGTCAACCTGGTCGCGTTCTGGCTGGTCCAGATCCCGCTGGCGTGGTTCCTTGCACGCGTCGTCGGGATCGGCCACGAGGGAGTCTACTGGGCGATCGCGGTTTCCTACTCCCTGTCCGCGCTGATCGGGCTCTTGCTGTTCCGGCGGGGCCGGTGGAAGCTTAAGCAGGTGTGATCTTCCTGCGGTCAATCGGAGAATACGAATGCTCGGCCCCTCGGAACCACGGCGCTGGAACCGCACGGCGGTCGCCCTCCTGGTCGCCGGCCTCGTGGCGGAAATCCCTCCCGCTCCGCTCGTGGCGCAGGAAGACCTCCCGGCGGACAGCGCGGCGGTGGATTCCGCACAGGCCGACGAGACGTCGAAATTCCTGGAAGGCTTCCGCCTGTACGGCGGCCTTCGGCTGCAGGCCGCCGTATACGAGGCGGCCGTCGAGCTGCAGGACAACGCCTCGCGCATCGGTTTCCGTCTGACGCGGGACTTCTTCGACTCGGGAATCCAGGTGTTCGGACAGGTAGAGTTGGGCCTGACCCTGCTGCAGAACTTCAGCGACTTCAACGTGAGCGGAAGCCAGGGGGGGCTCGGTCGGCTCATCCCGGGTGCGAAGGAGGACGCGGTGTTCGCGCGGCTCGGGTTTTTGGGGCTCGACTTCGGGCGGTATGGAATCGTCACGGTCGGCAAACAGTGGAGTACCTACTACGACGTGTCGGGATATTCGGACAATTTCTACGTATTCGGAGGCCAGGCGAGCGGGACCTTCCCCCTGAGCTCGGACGGGGGCGGATCGGGAACCGGGCGTTCGGACAAGACCCTCAGCTACCGGTTTCGAACCGGGGGGATGACTCTCGGGGCGCAGGCGCAGCTCGAAGCGAACCGGCTCACGGGCCTCGGCAGCTTCGGCGGCTCGGCCCAGTACCGATTCCCGATCGGCCTCACACTGGGCGTGGCCGGAAACTACACCGACATCCCCCAGGAGATCACCGACAGGATCATTGGCGCGGAGGAGAACGGTTCGGCCCTCGTGTTCGGGGCGAAGTACGAGTCGCCGCGCACGTTCGTGGGTGCCACCTTCGCGATCCAGGAGTCCCAGGACGCCAGGCTCGTCGACTCGGTAACGGTCGCCTTCGACGGCATCGGCTTCGAGGCGTTCGGCTACCATGAGTTGAGCCGCCGAATTCGAATCTCGGGCGGCTTCAATTACCTGGATCCCGACGCGCAGCCACCCGCCCACCCGGACTTCCGAATCCTGTTCGGCGTGCTGGGCGGCGCCTATTACCTAAACTCCCAGACCCTGATCTACGCGGAATGGCGGATCAGCGACTCGATCGACCAGTACGGCGACCGGGAGCCGAACGTGTTCGCCCTGGGCCTCCGGCTCGACTTCGGCCTGCCCGAGATGCAGCGGAACGACGCGCCGCCGCTCCGTTTCCCCGAGTCGAACGAGCCGGAGGAACCGGAGGACTGAACGCGCGAGTCGTCCGTCCGGGCGGGCCCGACGCCGCATGGGACGATGGTCCAATGTCGCCCGTGACCGATCCCGACCATAGTCAGGCGTTATCCAACGAGCGGTTCACTCCGTGTCGTTCAGCTCCACCGATCTGCAGGGAGACGATTCATGCCGCATCCGCATCGACTCGGGCCCTTGGCGGGCCTCCTCCTGGTTCTCCTGCTGGCAGCCCCGGCCGTGGCACAGGATCGTCCGAACATTCTCGTCGTCTGGGGCGACGACATCGGACAATCGAACATCTCCTACTTCACCCGTGGTCTGATGGGCTACGAGACGCCCAACATCGATCGGATCGCGAACGAGGGCATGGCGTTCACCGACTACTACGGCGAACAGTCCTGCACGGCCGGGCGCTCCTCGTTCATCACGGGTCAGAGCGTCTTCCGGACCGGGCTTTCGAAGGTCGGCCTCCCGGGGGCGAAGGAAGGGATGCAGCCCGAGGACCCGACGATCGCCACCGTGCTCAAGGCGCAGGGCTACGCGACCGGGCAGTTCGGGAAGAACCATCTCGGAGACCGCGACGAGATGCTCCCGACGATGCACGGCTTTGACGAGTTCTTCGGCAACCTCTATCACCTGAACGCCGAGGAGGAACCGGAGAACGAGGACTTTCCGGGCGACCTTGTCCTCCCGAACGGACAGACCTTCGCCGAGAAGTACGGCCCGCGCGGCGTGCTCCACTCGTGGGCGAACGGGGATGGGACGCAGCGGATCGAGGACACGGGCCCGTTGACGAAGAAGCGGATGGAGACGGTGGACGACGAGACGTCGGACGCGGCGATCCGCTTCATCCGGGAGGCGGTCTCGGCCGGCGAGCCGTTCTTCGTCTGGTGGAGCGGCACCCGGATGCACTTCCGCACGCACGTGAAGCCGGAGCTGCGGGGCATCTCCGGGCAGGACGAGTACTCCGACGGCATGGTCGAGCACGACATGCACATCGGGAAATTCCTCGCCGTACTGGACGAACTCGGCATCGCCGACAACACGATCGTGTTCTACTCGACGGACAACGGTCCGCACATGAACACCTGGCCGGACGCCGGGATGACGCCGTTCCGGGGCGAGAAGAACACGAACTGGGAGGGCGGCTGGAGGGTCCCGGCGATGGTGCGCTGGCCCGGTCACATTCCCGCCGGCAGCGTCAGCAACGAGATCGTCCACCATATGGACTGGTTCCCGACCTTCGCGGCCGCCGCCGGGAATCCCG
>JARRPA010000169.1:0-7020 GCA_037383305.1 Gemmatimonadota bacterium
CGCAGTCGACGATCGTCGAGCGCGCCCTCGACCTGATGGTCGGTGGGTTCATCGACACGGCCTCGCCGCTCGAATCTCTTCGCAATGTCTGTCTGCTGGTGCTCGGGGCCATCGTTCTCAAGAACGCGGCTCTCGTGGGCTCGAGGGCCGCGGCGATCGCCGTCCGCGAGGGGGTCGAGAGGGACATGCGCGAAGATGTCTACCAGCACCTCCAGCGCCTCCCGCTCGGTTTCTTCGGGCAGACGAAGACGGGGCAGCTGTTGACGCGGGTCCTCACGGACACGCGCGTGGCCCGGGATGCCATCACCTACGGACTCGCGGATGTGATCCGGAAGATCCTCACGGCCACGGTCTACACGGTGGTCCTGTTTCTCGTTTCCTGGCGGCTCTCGATCGTCGCACTGCTCTTCGCTCCTCTGCTCGCGCTCGTGCTGGCTCCGTTGCTCAAGCGACTGCGGAAGGGATTTCGGGCGGCGCTCGACAAGCAGGGAGATCTGCTCAGCGTGTTGCAGGAAAACGTGTCCGGGATCCGCCTCGTGAAGTCTTTCGGGGCGGAAGACCACGAGAAGGCCCGATTCGGGCTCGCGTCGGAACTGTACCGCCGCCGCCAGCTGCGCACTTCGGTGCTCGCCGATCTCGCGTCGCCGCTCTCCGAAACGCTCTCCTCGGTCGTCGCTCTCGGACTCGTATGGATCGGCGCGTGGATGGTGCTCGGCGAAGGATCGCTCACCGCCGAGCAGTTTCTCTTTTTCGTCACCGTCGCGCTCCAGTTGATCTCTCCGCTCAAAGCGATCGCCGATTATCCCGCCAAGCTCCAGCTGTCGGTCGCGGCTGCCGATCGTTTTTTCGAGGTCCTCGATGCCCCCGTGGAAGCGACGGGCGGTACGCTCGTCGCGACACCCCCCGAGGATGGAGTGCGCTTCGAGAATGTCTCGTTCGAGTACGAAGCCGATCGTCCCGTGCTCCGGGATGTGAGCTTTGAGGTGAAGGCGGGCGAGGTGCTGGCGATCGTCGGTCCTTCCGGGGCGGGAAAGACCACGCTGGTCGATCTGCTTCCTCGCTTCATCGATCCGACGGCCGGCCGGATCACTCTGGATGGCAAGGATATTCGGGATTTCACGCTCGCCTCGCTGCGGGAACTTTTCGGGGTGGTCAGCCAGGAGACCGTGATTTTCCACGACACGGTACGCGGGAACATCGGGTATGGCAGGGAAGGGAGCTGGACCGACGAGCAGATTCTCTCCGCCGCGGCCGCGGCCCACGCGGCCGAGTTCATCGAGGAGTTGCCCGATGGACTGGATACGGTGCTCGGAGACCGCGGCGTGCGGCTCTCGGGGGGGCAGCGGCAGCGGATCGGGCTCGCCCGGGCGATCCTTCGCGATCCTCCGATCGTGATTCTCGACGAGGCCACCTCGGCCCTGGACTCCGAATCGGAGCAGCTGATTCAGCGCGCCCTCGATCGGCTGCTCCGGGATCGTACCGTGTTCGTGATCGCACACCGGCTCTCGACGGTTCGCGGAGCCGATCGGATTCTGGTTCTGGAGGACGGCGTGGTCGTGGGAGCGGGCTCGCACGATGAACTGCTGGATCGCGGTGGAGTCTACCGCCGATTGCACGACCTGCAGTTCACCTCGTAAGTGCGGGCGGCTCCCGGCACCGATCTCAGGCGGCGGGCCGGGGCTCCGGCGACGCGGCGTACCCGGTTTCGAGCTCGGACCAGGCGTCCAGTGCCGCATACAGACCCAGCTTCCGCAGCGAACGACGAAGCCGGGAGAGGTTCGCGCGTCGGAACCGTTCCGACACCCCGTCGCGAATCCATCGCCCGCGGTCCCAGTCGATCAGTATGACGGGAAGATCGGGGCGCGCTTCCGGCACCAGGAGATTCCAGGCGTTCAGGTCCGCATGCCACCCTCCGACGTCGTGACAGGCGCGAATCGATCGGCCGATCTCCTCCATCAACAGGCGGACTTCGCCGGCCCGGGCACGCCGGAGGGACTCGGCGGCCGGCGTCGTGCCCGCGATCCGACGCGTCACGATGCAGGCCTCGTAGCCCGGCCCGGGGCGGGCCCTTCGATGCATGGCCGCCAGTACCTCGGGGACGGGGGCACCGGCGACACGCAGTCGTTCGGTCACGTCCAGTTCGCGGAAAGGCCGCGAGCCGAGGAAGTAACGCCGGTGAATCAGATGCCGTATCCAGCCGCCCCTTCGATATGGACGTACGATCACGTCGCCGAGCCCGCGCACCGGTACGATGCGTGCCGCGCCGCGCCCGCCCGTGACCGGTTTCGCTCCGGGCAGGGTGGACGCGGCGCAATGCATGAAGTCCGCAGCCTCGAACATCTCGCGAAAGTCGGATCGCACGATCGCGAGAGTCTCCGAGTCTCCGACGGACTCGAATCGATCCGGAATCCGGTAGCCCGCAGCTCGGTGCATGCGCCGAAGATGGGGAATGGCGGTATCTTTCGCGACGAACTCCGTCGGGACGCGACGCCCCGATCGTTGCCCGGTCCGCGTCCCGAGCCGTAGGTTCCGGCCGCAATGGAACAGACACCGCCGATCCGAGTGCTCCACGTCGAGTCCGGACAGGAGTGGCGCGCTACCCGCGACCAGGTTCGACTCCTCGTGGAAGCGCTGATGGAGGAGCCGGGCATCCGCCAGGCGGTCGCCACGCTCGAGGGATCGCGGCTGGCCGTCGAAGCGGAGGCGCTCGGAATTCCCGTAATCCCGCTTCCCTGGTCGACAGCTTCCGATCCCCGCGCCCTCCGCACACTGGCGCGCGTGGCGGAGACCGGCTGGGAGATCCTGCATGCGCACGACGCGCAGGCGCTCCGCATCCTCCTCTACATATCGGCGCTCGGGGGAGCGCCCAGCAAGATCGTGGCTTCCCGGCGGATTTCGGGTCCTCCGGCCTCTCGATGGAAGTGGCGCCGCGCGAACGTCGTGCTCGCCGTATCCGAGGCCGGACGGGCCAATCTCCTGGCGACGGGAGTGGAGCCGGGCCGCGTCGTGGTGGTTCCCAACGGAATCGACATCCGGGAGGTGCACCCGCAGCAACCCGGGTTGATCCGGCAGCGTGTCGGCGCGGAGGATGACCACCTCCTCGTCGGGTCGTTCGCCGCTCTGGAGCCCGACCGGGATCACGAGACCCTCCTTCGGGCAGCGGCGGAGGTGGTGGCGCAGTTCCCCTCCGCCCGATTCGCACTGCTCGGCGATGGATCCGAGCGTCCCCGGCTGGAGGGATTGATCGAGCGACTCGGTCTCGCCGGCCGGGTCTGCCTTCCGGGATACGTACCGGACGCCCGCAGTTCGATGTGCGATTTCGACGTCTTCGTGCTTCCGGCCCGTTCGGGCGAGATGGCCAGCAGCGCCCTCGAGGCCCTCGCGGCAGGAGTGCCTCTCGTCCTCCCGCATTCGCCGGATCCGCGTCTGAGGGGGGACGTCGGGATGGAGTTCGTCGACGCCGGCGATCCGGGCTCGCTCGCCCGGACGCTGCTCGGTCTGCTGGAGAACCCGGAGCGGCGCCGTAAGGCCGCGATCTCGGCGCGCCGATTTGCCGAGGCTCATGGGCTCGCCGCGATGGTCCGGGGGACACTCAAAGCCTACGAAGCCGTCGTCGGTGCCTGATTCGCTGCGTCACGGAGTCGAGTTCGCGCTGGCGCACACCGCACTCCGCACATTCGGCGCTCTCCCGCGGGGTCCGGCGCTCCGCCTCGGCGAGGCTCTCGGGGCCTTCGCCGGCTTTCCTCTCGGCATCCGATTGCCCCTCGTGGAGGCACAGATCGCCGCGGCGTTTCCCGAGCGAGACGCCTCCTGGGTGCGGGCAACGGCCAGAGCCACCTACCGGCATTTCGGCCGTGAGGCCGTCGAGATCGTCCGGCTCGATCTGTTCGGACAGGAGGACCTTCTGGATCGAGTCGCCGGAATGGAAGAGGCAAGGGACACGCTCTTCGCCCGGGAGTCCCGAGAGCTCGGCGCCGTGATCGTGA
The DNA here is from genome assembly GCA_037383305.1 of Gemmatimonadota bacterium. Taxonomy (GTDB): domain Bacteria; phylum Gemmatimonadota; class Gemmatimonadetes; order Palauibacterales; family Palauibacteraceae; genus Carthagonibacter. The sequence continues at coordinate 3,987 of JARRPA010000169.1, forward strand.
CGGGTCATCTCGGGAACTGGGAAGCCGCCGGCGCTGTCGTCTCGCAGCTCGGGATCCCCCTCGCCGCCGTCGTGAAGCGTCAGTCGAACGAGAGATTCGATGCGCTCCTCGTTGATTCGAGGCGAAGGCTGGGCATCGAGCCGATCTACATGGAAGAGGCACGGGTGCGGATGCCGGAGATCATACGTTCGGGGACTTCCATCGCACTGGTCGCGGACCAGGATGCGAGAAATCGGGGGGTGTTCGTTCCCTTTCTCGGTCGTCCCGCCTCCACGTTCCGGGGGCCGGCCCGCCTTGCCCTCGAGACCGGTGCACCGCTTTTCTTCGGCACGGCGATCCGCGAGGGAGAGGGCTACCGCGCGATCGTCGAGCCGGTGAAGACCGACCGCGATAGCCCGGAGGCGGAAAGGGAACTTACCCGTAAATGGGTCGAGCGCCTCGAGTACCGCGTCCGACTTCACCCCGAACAGTACTTCTGGTTTCACAGGCGCTGGAAGTCCGTTCCGGACGGCACCGATGCGGAGTCGGGCCTACCGACCGGAACGGCGGAGGCGCAAAGGCGGTATTGACCAGGGTCCGGGTCGAGAGTGCTGGCCCGTAGGATCCGAATATGAAAGGAGTGCGGCGCGACGTGATCTGGGTCACGCTGCCGATCCGACTGGGTCCGGGGAGGTGCACGGAGCTCCTGATCCGCGAGGCGGTCAGGCTTTCCCGGTACCCGAAACGGGATGGGCTTCTCCTGATGCAGGCCGACTTCACGGATGGGCCCGAGGCGATTCCCGAATTGTTGCGGCATTTCCAGGGTGGAGCGGATCTGGTCGTCGCGAATCCGTCGGGCGCCGAGCTCGCACCGCGACAGGTCAGGGCGGCGCGCGCGGGCGCAGGGTTCCTCGTACGCGGCGTCGTGGTGCCGGAAGGCATCGAGGACCCGCTGGCCGGATACCGGCTCTACCGGCTGATCGTGCTCAAGCGCGCGCTGAGTCGCCTCGGATCCGATGCGTCCCTGATTCGGCACGACGGCTGGGCGGCGAACCTGGAGCTCCTGTCGGCGGTCGCCCCTTTCCTTCGCCGCGTGGAGCAGGTGGATGTACCGATCGACTATACCCGGAGATACCGGGACAGCAGGTTCCGCCCGATTCCGGAATTGTGGTCCGTGTTTCGCGCCTCTCGCGCCGCGCGCTCCGCATCGGCGGATGCGCGGTCCGGTCCCGTTCCCGACGGCAAGCGCGCGGCAGGCGGGGAATGAAAAGACGGACTGTGCGCAGCTTCGGCGGGGGCCGGAGACTCGCGTGCCGCCTTCCTTCGTCTTCCGGGATGACTTCCCTCGCGGGCCTCGCGAGCCTTCTGGGAATCATCGCCATCTTCGGCATCTTGGGGCCTTCCGTCGTCGGGTCGCGTCTTTCGGGGTCGGGAGTCGGTGACGGAGAGCGGACCGCCCCTCCTGTCCGAATCGACCCCGACACGCTCTCCTGGAGTTTCCCGGTCGGTGAACGGATGGAGTACTCGGTGACCTGGGAGGGACTTCGACTCGGCGCCGGCTCGCTGATGGTGGAGGCGATCGACACGCTCCGCGAGCGGCAGGCGTACCGCGTGGCGCTGGAGATGGCGGGTGGCCCGCCCTTCTACCGGGTGGAAGATCGCATCGTAAGCTGGATTCAGCCGGATCCGTTCGCCGCCCTGCAGTTCGTCCAGAAGCAGAAAGAGGGCAGCTATCGCCGCGACCGCCGGATCGAGATGGACGTCGAGCGGGGTACGTATACCCGATACGACTTGAAGGAAGGCAGCTACGTGGCCAATCCGGCCGAGACCGCGGTGCCGATGCCGGAGGGAGCGCTCGACGAGATCTCCTACCTCTTCTTCGCGCGGTTGCTTCCGCTCGAAATAGGTAAGAAATACGAATTCGAGCGCTACTTCAAGGAGGATGGAAACCCGGCTACCGTCGAGGTTCTTCGCAGGGAAGAAATCCGCGTTCCGGCCGGCCGGTTCCAGACCGTCGTGCTTCGTCCGGAGATTCGCACCGACGGACTGTTCGGAGAGGGTGGCGAGGCGGAGGTCTACATTACGGATGACGAGAGGCGTATTCCGGTCAGACTGACGACGTCTCTCTCCGTCGGCTCCGGCAATCTCTTCCTGACCGCCTACGAGTCGGGGGATGGGGGTGCCCTGATCGACCTCATCCACGGAGGACGAACGACCGTCTCTTCGCCGCATACCTGTCGCCGACCGTCCGAACAAGCTGAAACCGGGGGATGTCGCGGCCCCGCCCGTGCCCCACGGCAGCTTCGACGAGTTCTTCGCGTCGCTTCCCCACATTCTCCAGGCCGACGCACTCCGGGCGGTTGCCCGGAGCGTGGTGCGCGCCGTGGAGCGTGAGCGGACCTGCCTCTGGATGCTTGGCGGCCACGTCGTGAAGACGGGCCTGAGCCCCGTCCTGATCTGGCTGATGGAGCGGAAGGCGATCACACATGTCGCCGTCAATGGCTCGACGGTCATCCATGATTTCGAGCTGGCGCGATTCGGCGGAACCTCCGAGGACGTAGAGGCCGGTCTGGCCGATGGCACGTTCGGCATGGCGCTCGAAACGGGCCGGGAGATGAACCTGGCAATCCGTGCCGGCCGAGAGGCCGGGCTGGGACTGGGCGCCTCTCTGGCCCGGGAGCTCGCGTCACGCGGCGACCTGCTGTATCCGGAGCTCTCCCTTCTTCTCGCCGGGCACCGGCTCGGCATTCCGATCACGGTGCACGCGGCGATCGGAGCGGAGATCATCCATCAGCACCCGGAGGCGGACGGAGCTGCGATCGGAGAAACCTCGTATCGCGATTTCATGACCCTTTCGAAGGCGCTGGAAGGACTCGATGACGGAGGGGCAGTGCTGAACGTCGGATCCGCGGTCCTTCTGCCGGAGGTCTTTCTGAAGGCCCTGACCGTGCGGAGGAATCTCGCTTCCGGCCGGCCGAGAGAGTTCACGACGGCCGATTTCGACATGATCCGCCACTACCGGCCACGAGTGAACGTCGTCGAACGACCGACTCGC
>JARRPA010000170.1:0-5245 GCA_037383305.1 Gemmatimonadota bacterium
CACCCGGTTTCCGGCCCGGTTCTTCGTAGGACGCAGCGCGGGAAACTGCGACTCCCAGTAGCGAAGCACGTGAGGCTTCAGCCCCGTCAGGGAGGACACCTCGCCGATCGAGTAGTATTCCTTCGGCGCGATTCGCTGATCCACTCGATTCAGCTCCAGCGTTCGGGCTTGGGCTCGCGAGCCATCAGGCGCGCCAGCGCCACCTCCGGCTCCACATCTTCGTACAGAATGGAGTATACGGCCTCCGATATGGGCATTTCCACCCCGTGTCGCTTCGCGAGATCCACTGCCGCGCGCGTCGTCCTGACGCCTTCCGCCACCGAGCGCATGCCGGAAAGCACGTCGTCGAGCTTCCGTCCCCTCCCGATTTCCAGGCCGACGGTCCGATTCCGGCTCAGGTCCCCCGTGCAGGTGAGGATCAGATCTCCCACGCCGGCGAGGCCCGCCAGGGTCTCGGGTTCTCCTCCCAGTCGATGCGTGAGCCGCCCGATCTCGGCCAGGCTTCGCGTCAGGAGCGCCGCCCTCGCGTTGTGGCCGAGCCCCAGTCCGTCGCTGATCCCGGCAGCGAGCGCGATCACGTTCTTGAGAGCGCCTCCGAGCTCCGTGCCGATCACGTCGCTCTGCGTGTAGAGCCGGAAATGCTCGTTCTGAAAGAGATCCTGGACCGCGACGGCATTCTCTTCGCTTCGTGACGCCAGTGTGACTGCGGTCGGTCGCTGACGCGCGAGTTCGACGGCGAAGCTCGGTCCGGACAGAACGACGCACCCCTCCGCGATCTCCGAGCCGAGAACCTCGAGGAGGACCTCGCTCATTCGGAGATCCGAGTCGAGCTCGAGTCCCTTGGACGCGCTGACGAGCAGCACGGGGCGCGCAGGGAGCGCCGAGCGGGCCCTTTCCATGGTGGCACGCACGAATTCCGATGGACTGACCGAGACCACCACCTCGGCATCGGCGAGCACGTCTCCGATCTCCGGGGAGGCCTCGAGTCGCGAATCGAGCTCCACCCCCGGAAGATAGGCCTCGTTCCGGCTGTCCCTCCGGATGGCCTCGGCCACCTCGGTCTCGTGAGACCACAGGTGGACCTCGTGGCCGTTTCGCGACAGGCAATTGGCCAGCGCCGTACCCCAGCTGCCGGCCCCGATGACCCCGATTCGACGACTGCTCACGATTCGTTCCCCTCTTCCAGATCCGATCGGCTCGCGCCGAACTTGAGTTCCTCGCCGCGAGCGATGCGCGCCAGATTGCTTCGATGGGTCCACCAGACGAAAATCGCGACACCGGCGCAGAACAGGGTCGTAGACCACGGCGCGTCGGTGATCGCCGCCGCCAGCGGCACTACGCTGGCCGCCGCCAGCGAGGCGACGGAGACCGTCCTCGTGAGGAACACGATGCCGACCCATACGAGCGTCGCGACCAGCGCGGCGAACGGCGCGAGCGCAATCAGCACGCCCGCTCCCGTCGCGACTCCCTTCCCGCCGCGGAATCTAAGCCATACGGGCCATACGTGTCCCATGATGGCGAGCAGTCCGTAGACGAGAGCGAGCTCGCCGACGGCGGATCCATCCCACTGCGGGAAGAAAGCCGCGGGGAAGTAACCCTTCAGTATGTCCACCAGGATGACGGGCAGCCCCCCTCGCGCGCCGAGCACACGATAGGCGTTCGTGCCGCCGAGGTTACCGCTTCCCTCTTCTCTCAGGTCGACCCCGAAGGCCCGGCCGACCAGCCAGGCGGTCGGTATGGATCCGACGAGGTACGCGAGCAGGATCCACGGGAGGATGACGGTCACCACGAGGCTCCGGATCCGTTCCGAGTCCGGTGAGTCGTGCTCAACGTTTCTCCGCACGGCGCTGGCGTGGTCGCAACCGGAGAGGCGATCCCTCGAATCCCCACGCCTGGCGGAACCCGTTCGACAGAAATCGCAGGTAGCTGTCCTGGATGTCACGGGGCCGGTTGGCGAACAGAATGAACTCGGGAGGCTCGGTGGCGACCTGACTGGCGTAGTAGATCCGCACGTCCCCCCTGGGCCCCTGCGGAGGCTGTTTTCGAACGAGCAGTGCGGAGAGAATCCGGTTCACTTCCGCGGTCGGGACCCGTTTCCGTCTCTCTTCCTGCACCGCCCGGGCGAGATCGAGGACCTTCCGGACCCGTTTGCCGGAGAGTGCGGACGTCGTAATGATCGGGACGAAGCGCAGATACGGGGCCCGTCCGATCAGTTCCTTCTCGAAGGCGGCCACGACTTCGGGCCCGCGATCCTCGATCAGGTCCCACTTGTTGACGACCAGGACGAGTCCGCAGCCCGCCTTCCAGGCTTCTTCTCCAATCCGGAAGTCCTGGTTGGTCAGGCCCGCCCTCGCATCGGTCACGAGCAGGCAGACATCGGCCCGCTGTATGGCGGCCGTGGCCCGGAGTCGGCTGTAGAACTCGATCTCGTCATCGACTCGCGAGCGGCGGCGGAGTCCGGCGGTATCGATGAGGCAGATCCGCTCACCGTCGAATTCAAGCCAGGTATCGATCGCATCGCGGGTGGTCCCGGCTTCATCGTGCACCAGCACCCTGGGCTCGCCCAGCAACGAGTTGACGAAGCTGGACTTGCCGACGTTCGGCTTGCCGATCACCGCGAGCCTTAGATCCACCTCCTCTTCCTCCGCCTCAGTCCGACTCGGCAGAGCGTCCACGATCCGATCGAGGAGGTCGCCGCTGCCACGGCCGCTCTGCGCCGAAAGCGGCACGGGATCGCCGATACCCAGCGCATGGAATTCGTGGTGCTCCAGCGCCGATGCGAGATCGTCCAGCTTGTTGACGGCGAGAACGACCGGCCGATCCGACTTCCGCAGCAGATCGGCGACATGGTGGTCCACCGGATGGGGTCCCGTCCTTCCGTCCACCACGAACAGGACGACATCTGAATGATCCACCGCAGCGATCACCTGTTCGCGGACCTGACGATCCAGCGGGCGCTCGGCCACGTCCAGAATGCCCCCCGTGTCGACGAGCAGGAAGGGACGGCCGATCCATTCCGCTTCGGCGAACTGGCGGTCGCGTGTGACTCCTTCCCGCTCCGAGACGATGGCGAGCCGTCCGCCCACGATCCGGTTGAAGAGGGTGGACTTGCCCACGTTCGGTCTCCCGACGATGGCTACCTTCGGGAGAGCGACATGTCGCGTAGTACGTCCGTTACGTGCTCCGACGGCCATATCTCCAGTCCGGGAAAGGCGGTGCGCAGTTCTGACAGGGAGACATCGTCCAGAAAGAGTTCATCGTCGTTGACTGCCGTGCGAGAAATCAGGGCGAGGTCGAAATCGGCATACGGGCCCAGTGCTCTGCGGTGATCCTCTCCGCCGAGCAGGCCGGCTGTCGTGACGAGCGGTCCGAACAACCGGTTCTCGGTGCGCACGGTTTCGATGATCGCACCGGTCGCGCCGGCGATGTCGCGGCCCAGGGCCTCGAGATGCGGGGCCATCGACGTTCCGGTCACCATGACGATTCGGACTTCGTCGAGATTCGGGAGATCATGGAGATCGGCTCTCACCCGATCCCGGATCTCCGACACCGCGCCGACGCCGTTGGCCACCAGCTCGAGATCGTCGAAGTACTCGGCTCCGGGCAGCTCACGTCCGGCCTGGAGGAACAACTCGTCGGCCGCATAGGCCCAGGAGGTGGCGCGCTCGATGCGGGCTCGCCTCCGCGCCTCCTCTACAATTTCGAGGGTTCGATCGCACTCCGCTTCCGTCAGCGGGCGCACCCCTCGATCCTGATTGTAGGCGGTAAGCCCCACCGGCACGACGGAGAGCGACAGAATCGAGTCCCCCCGCGCGTAGAGGTCCTCGATAGTCCTCTGAAGCACGGGGCCGTCGTTGAGCTCCGGACAGAGCACTACCTGCGCGTGGATTCGTATGCCGCCCGCCTCCAGTCGATCCAGGTGTTCGGCAATCCTGGCGGATCGCGGATTGCGCAACATGGCGAGTCGAATCTCGGGGTCGGTCGCGTGGACGGACACGTAGAGCGGTGTCAGCCGCTGTTCGACGATTCGCGTCCAGTCCTCGTCCCGCAGGTTGGTGAGAGTGACGTAATGACCGAACATGAAGGACAGACGGTAGTCATCGTCCTTGATGTAGAGCCCGGCTCTCAGCTTCTCGACCTTCGGATTTCCCTTCACGAAGCAGAACGGACAGGCGTTGGTGCATCGTCTGACCTTGTCGGGCTCGGGAATCAGGCCGAGCGACTCATCCGCCGGCTTCTCGATCTGGAAAAGAACGTCCTCGCCTCCCGGGCTTCGCGTGAGAAGCTCGATCGACTCGTCGGATTCATAGAATGCGAGGTCGAGGGCGTCTCTCAACTCGTGGTCGTTGATGCTCAGGAGCTGCGTGCCGGGCGCGATGTCGAGATCATCGCCGATCGAGCCACTCCGCACCGAAGCGACGCGGATCATGGAGAGAGGAGTCGAGTCGAAGGAAAGTCGGGCGGCGAGCCGTGACAGCCGACCCGGTCGCCGCCCTTGCCCCGTGAACGGGCCGCGGGCTCTATGAACCCGTCCTGTCGTAGCGGAATCCGACGATCGGAGTGTCGCTCTGGACCCGGACCTGGAATCCGGACGCCTCGCCCGTCGCAGGAAGCGTCAAAGTCAGAGGCTCCGTGCCGCTGGTCCCGCTCGTGTTCATCACCGTGCCGTCGATCGAGTACGCCCCATCGCCGGCCGGACCGAGCTGCGCCCGCAGGATCTCGAACGTCATGCCCTCGCGGGCTTCGAGAGCTGCCAGCGCCCCGTCTTCATCTCCGGTCTCCGTGCGCGCCGTTGCGAGCAGATTGTAATTGACTTTTTCATACGGATACCGCTGAACGAGCGTGTCCGCGAGCGGCTGCAGCTCTTCGTACTTCTCCGCCTGATAGTACGAGTTCGCGAGGTTCTCCAGCGTCTCCTTGTTCAGAGGCTGAAGTTCGTGCGCCTTATGGAAAGCGAACGCCGCTTCGTCGAAGTTCTGAGCGCGGTAGAGGCCGATACCGACCTGCGACCACTGGAGAAAATTCAGATCGTCTCTTCCCAGCAGACTCGCGAAGATCTCCTGCGCTTCGTCATCGGAGCCCGCGTCGAGCAGTGCGATCGCGTAATTGAGCCGACCGAGAATGTCGTCCGGGTGGCTGGCGGAATAGTCGGAGTAGATCTCGAGCGCTTCCGCGTCGCGTCCTTCCGCCCTCATCAGCTCGGCCAGATTGATGCTGGCGACGCGCACCATCTCCTCGTCCCCGC
>JARRPA010000171.1:0-4603 GCA_037383305.1 Gemmatimonadota bacterium
CAGAATTCGAGACACGTCTCCCCGTATGTCTGGAGGCGCCGCTGACGGCGGACGGAGTCACGCGTCGCACGCGGATCACCGCGGATGTCGAGAACGCCGCAGGTACGGTGCTGCTCGGGTACGGCATTCACGTCGACCGACTCGACCAGCGGGCGGAGTTCCGGGAAGCGGCAGGAGAACAGGGACCGGCGGCCGGTCCGCTGTCCCGCCAGCGGGCGGATGACATTGCGCTCTCGGGCTACGTGGAAGCGGGGGTCCCGATCGGCCGATTCGCGAGGATATCGGCCGGTGTCAGGGCCACCACCTTCTCGGACGACCTGGGCCAGGGCCTCTCTCCGAGACTCCGCGCCGACCTGTTGCTCTCGCCCGAGTTCCTTCTGAGCCTGTCGGCAGGCCGGTACCGGCAGCTTCTGGTCTCGTCCCGAGCGTCGGCCCCCGCACCGGTGGAGGACGGGTCCGACGGCGGCAGCACCGTCGACATTCCGTCGTACGCGGGTATCGCCGCATCCCGCTCGGATCACCTGCTCCTCGCCGTGGCCCACGCCTCGCCGTCCGGATCGGAGATCCGGGTGGAGGGATACTGGAAGAACATCTCCGGACTCCCGGATCTGTACGGCAGCCGACTTCGCTACGCCGGTCTGGACCTGTGGGTGCGCCAGAAGCTGGGAGCCTTCCACGTATGGGGCTCCTACTCGCTCGGATGGGGATGGGCCGCGACGGATGGCGCTCCCGATACCGAGCTGTATTCCGGTAGGCACCTGTTTCGCGGAGGCTTCACCAAGGGATTCAACGATGATGTTCGGCTCGATGCGGAGGTGTCGTACGGCCAGGGACTCGAGTTCGGTGCGATTCCCCGGGTGGAGAGGAGCGGTGCATTCGCCCCGACACCGGGCGGGACGGAGACGCCGGGACCGGCGGATCCGACGCCCGGTCCACCCCCCGTCGACGGCGGGGGTGCGGTCCCGGCCTTCGCCGTGCCCGCGCCGGTCCCTGCGCCGGTCGTCGTGCGTTCACCCGGAGGCTCCTATCTGCGGCTGAACATCCAGGCGACGGCACAGATCCGGACCCGGTTCCTCGGTCGCAGCCAGACCTTGTACCCGTACTTCCGGATCATCAATGCGCTGGACCGAAGCGATGCGCTCTTCTACCGTTCCGAGGGCGATCCAGAGCTGGCGCCCCGGCCGGTCGGGTCGATTCCGATCCTGCCGGTCATCGGCATCGAGTTGCGGATATGAACGTTCGGTCAGAGCAATTCCGAAAGGTCGAATCCGGCCGGCAGCTCCTTCGCCTCCCGGTCGCGGCGGAATAACCGGCCACCCCGCGATCCCCCGAGCGTCAATTCGGCTCCCCGCCGCAGGAGCCAGGCGCCTTCCCTCAGTCCCACCACCGGTTGCCGGTTGCGAACGTGAAATTCCCGGATGCGCGTCTCGCGGGTCTCGCCCATGTGCGTGGAGTCGGGGTCGGGATCCAGGTAATGAGGGTTGATGTTGAAGGGGACGAGCCCGAGCGCCTCAAACGACGGGGGATACACGATCGGCATGTCGTTGGTGGTGCCGATGGTCGCGCCCGCGACGTTCGAGCCGGCGCTCGAACCCATGTACGGCACTCCCTCCGCGACCCGTTCGCGAATCGGCTCGAGCAGACCGAGGTCGTACAACTCACGGAGCAGGAGAAAGGTGTTTCCGCCGCCGGTGAAGAGTCCCTCCGCCTCTCTCACGGCCTCGACGGCATTCGGGAAGGAGTGCAGGCCCTCCACGTCGATTCCCACGGGGGCGAGCGCCGCGGAGACGAGATCGGTGTAGTCGTCGTGGGCCAAGCCGCCCGGGCTGGCATACGGGATGAAGAGAATGCGGTCCCGGCCGGCGAAGTGATCCGCGATCGTCGGCCGACAGTATTCCAGGAATCCGCCCCCGTGGACCGTGGACGTGCTCAGCAGCAGTACCTTCTGCCGGTCGCGCATCGGATTCTCTCCTCCCTCTGGTACCGCCCGCTCGGCGAGAACGACGGGTTCCGACTCGAAAGACCCGGAAGCTGTCTCCCAACGTCGCCAGGAGCTCCGTCGACCGAAAGTGGCACCGGCTTGCGGTCGATCCGTTACCCCGGTCTGTTTGACCGCCATGCAGGAGATGGCAATCCAACCTCACGACGCCACGGAACTGGCGGCAGCCTTTCTCCAGACGGCGATCACGGTCGGTCTGGTGACGGTCTGCCTCTACCTGTACGCGCGATACAACAACGCCTACTTCGCTCTCTGGGCGCTGGCGTGGGCGCTGTACGCGCTGCGGCTGGGCGCGATCATCAGCTTCCTGATCACCGAACGGTGGGGCTGGCTCTACTGGCATCAGGTCACGACCGGGTGGACGGCGCTCGCCTTCCTGTGGGCCGCGCTGGTGTTCAGCGATCAGCTCCGCTGGCGGAACCGGTACTGGATTCTCGTCGTGTTTCCGCCGCTATGGTCGTACATCGCGATCTATCGACTCGATAACTTCCTTCTCGCGGCCGGACCGGCGGTGTTGTTTCTCAGCGTCGCGACCTTCTTCACGGGCATCGCTCTCTGGCGGCACCACAGGCGGCTCGGCTCTCTCCCTGCTGCTCTGACCGCCGTAGCGTTCTTTCTCTGGAGCCTGCACCACCTCGACTATCCATTTCTGCGGGCGCGGGGGGCCTGGAATCCCTGGGGCTACTACCTGGACATCGTCTTCGAGCTGGCCATCGGAGTCGGCATTCTGCTTCTCGTGCTCGAAGACCAGTACCGGGGTCTGTCGGTGCTGTCGGCCCTGTCCGGCGATCTCCAGAGCGGAGAGGACGAGGACGAGGTTCTGGATGCCCTGCTGAACCGAATGTTCGCACTCCCGGCCGTGCTCGGCGCCGCCATGTACACGCTCTCTTCGGGCACCTTCGCGCGCGGAACCGGCGTATGCAGTTCCTGGAGTGGTCAGCAGCCCTCCGACGCGGCGGAATTCGCGATCGCTCGCGTGGTGACTACGGGCGAGCCTGCCGTTCTGCGCGACTGGCCCGGAGAGGAGGGCGATCGCAGGCACGCGTACACGGCGGCCCTGCCGATCTTCCGCGGCGAGACCATCCAGGGAACGCTGCTGGTCGTCGGGAGTTCGAGGGACCCGTTCGCAGTGCTCGACACGCCGTTCCTCATTGCTCTGGGGCACCAGGTGGGCGCAGCGATGGCCAATGCGGACCTGTATCGCCGGCTGCAGGAGCGCAAGGCGGAACTCGAGCGACTCGCGGGCCGCATGGTGCACCAGCAGGAGGAGGAGCGCCGACGGTTGTCGCGCGAATTGCACGATGAGAGCGCCCAGGTGTTCGCAGCGGTGAAGCTCCAGTTGGGGATGGCGCGGGAGTCGGCTGGCGCCGACACGCGGCCGGTGCTCGATCGGGCGATGGAACTGGTCGGCTCCGGAATCCGTAGCATTCGGGCCGTCGCCCGTGACCTGAGGCCCTCGCTTCTCGATGATCTGGGACTCCTTCCGGCGCTCCGAGCCCTGGTGGGTGACTTCGCAGGCAAGTCGGGGCTCGCGGTATCGATCGAGGCGCCGCAGAGCCTGCCCCGACTGTCCGCGGCCGCCGAACTGGCACTGTTCCGTGCCCTGCAGGAGGGGCTGTCCAACGTCGCACGACACGCCGATGCCGAGTCGGTAGAGATCCGTCTGGAGCTCGACGGCGATGGGCTCCTCAGTTTGATCGTGAGCGATGACGGCAGGGGGCCGCCCGGGGGGGACTTCGAGGCCATCGCCGCCGGGCGGATGGGATTGGCAGGAATGCGGGAGCGGGCACTCGCCCTCGGAGGGTCGGTGGATCTCGATTCGCCGGCTGGAGGCGGTGCAGTGCTGCGGGTCCGGCTGCCCGTGGACCGAAGCGAAAGGAACGTGTCCCAATGACTGATGCGCCGATCCGGATTCTGATCGCCGACGATCACGCGCTGGTCAGAGAAGGCATCCGACGGGTGCTGGACGAGGATCCCGGATTCGACGTCGTAGCCGAGGCCTCTGACGGTCGTCAGGCGCTGGAGCGCATCGAGGAAACGAATCCCGATGTGGCGATTCTCGACATCTCCATGCCCGAACGTTCGGGTCTGGATGTGGCGCGGCAGCTGCGCGAGGAACGGCCGGCGCTCAAGGTCCTGATCCTCAGCATGCACGACGAGACCGAGTACGTGATGAGAGCCGTGCATGCCGGGGCCGCCGGCTATCTGCTGAAGGACGACGCCGGGCCCGCCCTGCTCCGCCAGGCGGTACGAGCCGTGCACGAGGGAGATTCCTATTTCAGCCCGGCGGTCGCCGCCCGGCTGACCGATGCCCTGCGCGGCGGATCCTCTGGCTCCGCCGATCCCCTCGAGCGGCTCACCGGTCGTGAGCTCGAAGTGCTGCGTCTCGTCGCCGCCGGGCGCAGCAACAAGCAGATCGCCGCCGAGCTCGGGATCAGCAGACGGACGGTCGAAAGTCACCGCGAGAGCATGATGCGCAAGATCGAAATCCGCACCGTGGCGGGGTTGACCCGATTCGCGCTCGAGAACGGACTGCTGGACGACATCGACTGATCCTTCGACCGGACGGGCATTCGAGCGCCGGCCCTCTAGGTACAAGTACGG
>JARRPA010000172.1:0-6882 GCA_037383305.1 Gemmatimonadota bacterium
AGATCCGTCCGCAGGACCGGGAGCTGCTGGATCGCTTCGCCGACGTCATGTCGCACCACTTCGATGGCGCGCTCGTGACCGTGGAAGGCTTCGCCGATCCCTCGGGCTCCGCGGCCTACAACCAGCGTCTTTCCGAGCGCAGAGCAAGGAGCGTCGCGAGCTACCTGGAGTCGGAGGGCGGACTTCCCTCGGGAACGCTCCGCACCGTGGGCTACGGCGAGGATCGACAGGTCCGGCCGGGGGCGCAGGGGCCGGGGAGCGCCGGTCTCCCGAACCGCCGGGTCACGTTTGCGATCGAGTATGCGCCCGACGGAGGCACATCCGGTGCCATGACGGCAAGTTCCGAGGGGTAGGCGGCCCCACCTCCCGATTCCTTGCCGTCGAGGGCGGTTCCATTCCGGGACCGCCCTCATTTTTTGTCCCCGGCGGGTCACCGGGTGCCGGATCCCGGCGATTTCCGGCCGTCGCTCCGCAGCCCTCTTGCAGGCGGTCGGTCCGGAACCTGCTTTGAAAATCGAGACGTCGAGCCCTCTTCCCGATCGCCGGGAGGAATGAACCGTGCTCTTGCGAGCAAGCGAAATGCGATCCAAGTCGCTACATGATGCGAGGATAGCCGTCGTCGATGACGAGGCGGCGAACGTCGAATTGCTTCACCGGATCCTCGACATGGAGGGATACACGGACGTGTCCGGCCACACGGACCCGCGTGAATTCCTCGAAAATTGCCGCATCCTGCCACCCGATCTGGTTCTTCTCGACCTGATGATGCCCGAGGTGGACGGCTTCGAGGTACTGCAGCGTCTACGCACGGGCCTGGAGGACTTCGACTACCGTCCGGTGATGATCATTACGTCCGACGATGACCGGGATACGAAGCAGAGGGCGCTGTCGGACGGCGCGCGGGATTTCCTGGCGAAGCCGGTGAGCCCTGTCGAGCTCCGGCTCCGAGTGAAGAACCTGCTGCATACGCGGTTTCTCCAGCTGGAGCTCCAGAGGCACGCCGAACACCTGGAGGAGCGGGTGCGATCGCGCACGTCGGAGCTGGAGGAAGCCCGACTCGAGATCCTCGATCGCCTCGCCGTGGCCGCGGAGTACCGGGACGACGCGACCGGTGAGCACACGCGGCGCGTCGGCCGCGAATGTGCTGCGCTCGCCGCGGCCCTGGGCCTGCCTTCCGATCAGGTCGAGGACATACGGCGCGCGGCCCCCCTGCACGATGTAGGAAAGATCGCTCTGCCTGACACGATCCTGCTCAAGCGGGGCTCGCTGAGCGGCGAGGAGATCGCGATAATGCGCGAGCACACGACGGTCGGTGCGAGCATACTGTCGGGGAGCCGGTTTCCGATGATGCGGACCGCAGAAGAAATCGCCCTTCACCACCACGAGTGCTGGGACGGAAGCGGATACCCGGATGGCCTCAGTGGAGAGCAGATTCCGCTCGCGGCGAGAATCGTCGCCATCATCGATGTGTTCGACTCTCTGACCCATGCGCGAGTCTACAAGCGAGCGTGGACCACGGAGGAGGCGCTGGACGAGGTCGAAAGTCTCTCCGGTACCAAGTTCGACCCGACCGTAGCCGAAGCGTTTCTGCGGATGCACGGTCGTATGCCGGCCGGCGGGGCTTCCGACGATTCCCGATTGGACGAGGAAGGACGCGAATGAGGATGTCCAGGACCTGGGTGTTCACCTGCCTTTTCGGAATTGCCGGCCTCGTCGGCTGCGCCTCGGGACCACCGCCCGGGGTCGAGCAGAGTCCGGCGCCGGAAAGGTACGCGGACGCGCTGGCCGCGATCGAGCGGGGGGACCGTGCGCTGGGACGGGCGGAGCTGATACGGGTCCTCGAATATTGCGGGACCTCGGTCCTGGGCGAGAGAGTTGCGATCGCGCTCATGACGGATGCGCTGGACCCCGAGTTTTCCGACCCGGATTTCGCCGCGGAGCTCGCGCATGCCTACCTGAGCCAACCGTATCGGACCCCCTGGGCGGAGAGAGTCGCGACTTCGACATATCTCGTGGCACGGAACCTCGGCGGCAGCGCGGACGGAGTCGAACCGGTTTTCCCGTCCGCCAGTCCGGACGACCTGCCGGACGAATGCCGCGAAGATCCGGTCGCGCCGGACTGGCGGGAGCCGGCGGAGATTCCGGAACTCTCCACGCCTTCGATCTCGGGCCGGGTGAGTGAGCTGGAGCGGACGGTCGGAAGCCTCCAGGCGGAACTGAATCGGGTACGGGAGACGCTTCGGCCATGAGCGACCAGTCGCGCATCCCGCTTCCGCGCCTGACGGTCCGAAGGCAGCTGCTGTTCGCCTTGTTCGCCGTCGCGTTGCTGCTCGCCGGTCCGGCCGTGTACAGCATCGGTCGGCTCCAGACCGTGCGGGACATCGCCGTCGAGCTGCACGATCGGCACGCCGCTTCGCGCGTTGCCGTCGGAGAGCTCAGGGCGGCCCTGGCCGAAGCCGATCGGCTGCAACGCAGCTACATCGTCACGGGGGACTCGACCACGCGCATGCAGATGCTCGAGGCGCTGGCCGAGACGAGGGCCAGCTATCGCCGGAGCGCGGCACCGGAATACGGCGTGTCCGATCTCTCGATCGGCCTGATTCTGAACGAGCTCGACGTGGCCGCGTACCGGATCGACGAGCTGATCCAGTCCGGAGATGCGACCGAGGCGACCGAGTACTTCAGCGAGATCCGGCACCTGTATGGCGACGCGGATGCGGCCGTCGGCGTCATGGCACGCGCGATCGACCGGGAGAGCGCACAGGCTACCGTTCGCGCCGAGACGATCGCCTCGGCGGCGATCAATTCCGCCTTGATCGCCCTCGGCGGTTCGCTCGCGATCGCATTGATCCTCGGATTCGGAATGACACAGCTCGTGACGCGCCCCATCGAACGTCTGACGCAAGCCATGTCCAGAGTGGCCGAAGGCGAATTCGACGTGGGCTCTCCGATCGAGGTCGGCCGCCGGGACGAGCTGGGCGATCTGGCCCGCTCCTTCGAATCGATGACGGCACAGCTCGCGGAGCTGAATCGGCTCAAGGCGGAATTCGTCAGCAAGACGAGCCACAATCTCAAGACGCCGATCAACGTCATCGGCGGGTACGCAGAGATGCTCGACGAGGGCCTGTACGGAGAGCTCGAAGGGAAGCAGGCGGAGGCGGTTCAAGGGATCCGCGACCAGGTGGAGGCGCTGGAGACGCAGGTGCGGCAACTGGTGGACCTGAGCCGCATGGAGGCTCACGCGTTCACTCTTCAGGTGCATCAGGTGTACCTCGCAGACCTGCTGCTCGGAGTGCAGCGCTCCTTCGAGGCGCTCGCGAAACAGAGGGACATCCATTTCGAGATCAGCTCCGACCCGTCGGCACCGGCGACGATCTTCGGGGACGAGGACCGGCTGCGGAACGAGGTACTGGGCAATCTCCTGGCGAACGCCTTCAAGTTCACGGAGGCGGGCGGACGCGTTTCCGTGCATGCCAGCGGTTCGCCCGACGGCCTCGTGATCGAGGTGTCCGATACGGGCCTGGGAATCGAAGCGAAGAACCTGGAGCGGATCTTCGATCGTTACTTCCAGACGGGAAACGGGAAGCGGGCCGCCGGATCCGGACTCGGCCTCGCGATCGCGAAGGAGGTGGTCTCCCGACACGGCGGAGAGGTCACGGTATCCAGCGCGGAGGGCGAGGGCGCGACTTTCCAGGTGATCCTGCCGGTCGCGAAGGACGATTCGGCTCACGACCCGGCTTGAGCGTCGGCGGAGCGGCAGGACTGCCAATTACGTCGGCCGCCGGGACCGAGTGTGCTGTCTGAACCGGTGGCGTCGCCGGGCACCGCCCCGTATCTTCGCCGGCTCGGAAGCGGGTATGAATGGGTGCCGGCTTCCGGCATCGGGGCGTGGCGCAGTCCGGTAGCGCGCCTGAATGGGGTTCAGGAGGTCCCGGGTTCAAATCCCGGCGCCCCGATTGAGTAGAGCGTTGTCAGAAGGGCAGATCTGAGGGTCCGGAGCCGAGTGGCTTCGGACCCTCTGCTACATTTGGTTGCTGGTCTCCGTACCGTGGCCTCAGCGGTTCGCTCGCCTGCACCTGGAGTGTTAGAGTCCTGACTGTATCCCTCCTCCCTGCCGCCTGATACCAGCGGGATTGGGTGCCATGCGAAGACCTGCGGTCGGAGTGCTCGCCTTTCCTCTGCTCTTCGTTGTCCTCGGCGTCTCTTGTTCGGCTGATCGCGACACGAGACAGGCAATCGGCAGCGCTCCGGGGCTGGACCCTCGCCTCGACGAAATTCGAGGCTTCCTGGTCCGCGAGATAGGGGACGGCACGGTTCCTTCAGTTGCCATCGCCGTCGCGCACGGCGGTGAGATCGTGTGGGAGGAAGCCTTCGGGTGGGCCGACAGGGAAGGCGAGCTGGGAGCTACGCCCCATACGACCTACCGCCTCGGCTCCATCTCGAAGCCGATAACCGCCACGGCGCTCATGCGGCTGGCCCAGACGGGTCTCATTGATCTCGACGCGCCGATCGAGCGGTACCTCGGAGGACTTTCGCTGCGCTACTACGAGGGATCGCGAGACGAGGTCACGGTGCGCCGGTGTTCTACCTGGACGAGGAGGTCGAACGCCGCTCTTTCGCAGAAACGGTGCGGCGCTACGGAATCGTGGCGTTCGAGCCGGGGTGGTCGTTCGTCTACAGCAACCTCGGCTATATGCTGCTGGCCCGGGCGGTGGAGGTGGCAACCGGCTTCGACTTCGCGCCCTTCGTACGTGACAGCGTGTTCGCGCCGCTGGGAATGGGAACCGCCCAAGTGTACGCGGCGGGCGATGAGCTGCTCGGACCCGCGGCGACGCCATACTATGGCATCAGCGGCGAGCCGGTACCTCGAAGCGTATACGCCTACCCGGGGTCCGCGGACGTCTACTGCAGCGCGCATGCGCTTCTTCGCTTCGCGATGTTCCACCTCGGAGATCACCTGCCGGACCAGCGGCTCGTGCTGGCTGATAGCACCATCGAAGCCATGCAGCGGCAGGAGCCTCCTTCCAATACGCGTTACGGGCTCGGATGGAGCTTCGACGTCGACGATCTGGGCTTTCGGTCGGTGTATCATGGCGGGCAGGAAACGGGTGTCAGCAACTTCATGGTACTGGTCCAGTCCGCGGATCGGGCGGTCGTCATCCTGACCAACTCGGATTACGACGCGGACCGGCTGCTCCACATCCAGGGCGCCGTGCGCGCCGCACTGATTCCGGGGTACGACGGTCGCAATCCGTGGGCGTTGATGGCGCCGGAGACAGCAGAGGCCGGGCCGGACACCGCAGGAGCACCCCCCGAGGAGCAAATGCCTACCCGGACATTCCCGGAGGAGATGCTCGGGACCTGGGAAGGGCGGATCGTGGCATACAACATGGAGATCGCCGCTCTGCTGGTCCTGAGCGACGACGGAGGAACAGTGCGTCTGTCGGATGGTGAGGTGGTTCCAGTCGACTTCTCGATCGTCAGCAGTGGCTTCCTGCTGGGGACTTTCGCCGGGAGCATTCCGACACCGGACATGGCACGATATGACGACCGGGTGCGTCTGGCTCTTCGCTTAACCGGCGACAGGCTGGCCGGACAGGCGACGGCCGTTGGCTGGAGGGAAGACCGGCAGACACACACGGAGCAATCGGCATGGATCGAGCTTGAGAGACACTGAATTGGGCGTTACTGGAGTGGTGTCTGCACTGTCACTGTAGCTGTAACAAAATGAGGAGGAATGAGCGCAACTGAGTGAAAGTGAAATCGCCGAAATGTGAATGAGTGCAAGTGTATGCAGGTGAGTGCACGCACCGCCACGCGAATGGGGTTCAGGAGGTCCCGGGTGCGTCCATGGGCTTCGCCCACGGACGTCACGACGCCGCCCCGATTGAGTAAGAGTCCCCGCCGGGCCTTCCCACAATCTCCCACATGCGCGACCTTTGCTGCATGAAAGATACCCGGGGCTACCAGCGGTTTTTCGCCGAGTTGAAGCGCCGCCGCGTGTTCCGCGTGATAGCCGTGTACGGCATAGTGGCCTTCGGCATCATCGAGGCGGCGGACGCGGTCTTTCCTCGCATGGCTCTCCCGGACTGGACGGTCACCTTAGTCGTTTGGCTTGCCCTGCTAGGGTTCCCCGTGGCCATTGTGTTCGCGTGGGCACTGGAGATGACGCCACAGGGTGTGCGCCGGACGGCCGAGGCTAGACCGGGGGAGCTGACTGAGATCGTCGCGGCCCCGGCCTTGAAACGTTGGTCGGCGGGCGCGTTCGCGTTTGTCGGCGTGACCGCGCTGCTGGCGGGGGCCTGGTACGTGGGCCGGCAGTCGGCTCCGGCGTCAGCAGACCAGGCGACTGGCCCCGTGTTGGAATCAATCGCGGTGCTGCCGTTTGTCAACATGAGTTCCGATCCTGACCAGGAGTACTTCTCCGACGGTATCTCTGAGGAGCTACTGAACCTGCTGGCGAAGATTCCCGAGCTGCGGGTGGCGGCGCGTACCTCTTCTTTCTCGTTCAAGGGCAAAGACCTCGAGATACCAGAGATCGCCTCAAGCCTTGGAGTGGAGCACATACTGGAGGGCAGCGTACGCAGATCCGGCAATCAGCTACGCATCACAGCACAGCTGATACAGGCAGATGACGGGTATCACCTGTGGTCAGAAACATATGACAGGCAACTGGATGATGTCTTCCAGATACAGGAAGAGATCGCGATCGAGGTTGTCGATGCTCTGAGAGTGTCCTTGTTAGGCGCAGTACCCAAAACACGAAGAACCGACCCGCAGACCTATCAGCTGTTCCTGGAAGGACAATCCCTGCGACGCCAGATTACCGACGGTTCACTGCGAAGTGCCATCGAGGCTTTCAAGAAGGCTGTTGAGATCGAT
>JARRPA010000173.1:0-4532 GCA_037383305.1 Gemmatimonadota bacterium
CCTCGAGCGCCGCGTCAATCACCCGGGCCTCATCCTCTTCGAAACCGAACAACTGCGTACGGTCCGCGGCTTCGCTTCCGTAATCGGCGCCCGCGAGCAACCGTGCCTGCACGTTCCAGGAACTGCGTCGGATGACGGGGTCATCGCTAGCCAGGTATTCCAGCAGCGTCATCGACTGGAGCCTCTCGGCGATTCGATGCGCGCTCCAGTTCTTGACGCGTTTGGACTGGGACCGCCAGTAAAAGTAAGAGCTGGTCAGTCGGGCGATCGGATCGCGGAGCATGGTGACCAGTCGCGCTTCCGGTGCGATGCGGTCCGCCGTGGGTCGGCCGATGTGACCCCGGAAGTACCGGTACGGCTTCATCTCCTCCGCATCGACATCCGAGAGTTGCCAGGAGAAATGACCGGGGCAGATCTCCGGGTCCCTGAACGCCCTGGAGAGGCTGAGATTGAAAGACTGGCCGGCGGTCTTGTGCGCTCGAAGGAGGAACACCGGCGGTCCACTATATCGCCGTCCGGTAATCGGAATGTCGAAAAGCCGCCTCATCTGTCGCCCGTCCTGACGTCGGAGTCCCTCGTTCGCGAGCGGTCTAGAAGTCCGCCACCTCACGATACAATGCGAGCGTGGATCGGGCAGTCATCACACTGGTGAATTCTCCGCCACGCGCCCGGCAAACTCGCGCGAGCAAACTTCGCGCCGCGGAATCGGAAAGTAGGCGGTCCATCCCGTCTGCCAGGGCAGAGACGTCGCCCGGTGGAACGGTCGGAATCAGCTCTCCCGCCAGATCGCCGAGGCCTCCCGCAGCGGAGAGCAGGACCGGGCAGCCTCCGAGCATCGCCTCCACGGCCGCCGTTCCGAGTCCCTCCTCCAGCGAAGGCATCACGAAGAGATCCAGGTCGCCGATACTGCGGCCGATCTCTTCCACCGCACCGGGGAATGACACCCGGTCAGCGATTCCCAGTGCGGCCGCCAGCCGCTCCAGCCGGATTCGCTCGGGTCCCTCACCGAAGAGGACGAAATGCGCGGCGGGATGCTCGGGGGCGATCGCGGCCACGGACTCGAGAAACCAGGCGTGGCCCTTTTCTGGGGTCAGGGCTCCGACGGTGCCCACGAGGGTCACTTCCGGACCGACGGCGGCCCGCTGACGCAGTCTCCCCGGCAGCCGGCGCTCGAGCTCTTCCGGGGACACCCCGTCGGGAATCACTCGGATTTTCTGCGCCGCGATGCCCTGGGCCTGAAGTCCCGCTTCCACGGCGCGTGAAACGGCCACGATGGCATCGGCACGATTCCATGTGGAGGGGCTCCGCATCGGGACCGAGACACGCCGGGAGGCGATGATCGGTGTCCGGCGGCCGGAGAGCGATCTTCCGGCGAGAGTGGATTGCAGACCGTGGGAGTCGTGGACATGAATCACGTCCCACCCATGTCGGATCTCACCCCGAATTCGCATCGGCGGGCGAGGGTCGATCGGTGCGCGCCACGGGACCGGGCGGATCTCGACGCCGAGCGATGCGGCCTCCCGGACCAGCCGCGAACCGCTGCGCGCCACCAGCCCCTGCCGGACCGCTCCGAGCGCAGCGAGCTCCTTCATCAGGAGCCGTACCTGGTTCTGTCCGCCGCGATACTCCCCGGCCGAATCGACGTGCAGCACATGCAGGAGATTCACGCGCGCAAGCTATCCGGGGGGCATCAACCGTCAAGGCGAGCCGCCGGAGCCGGAGACGAGCTCTGGCCACCTCGACGGCTCGTACCTTACCATTCGGCGTTCAGAAACGGAGGTTGTCCAGCGTGCAGAGGGCAAGTCGTTCGGGAGTCACACGCGTTGTCGGATTCACGGCGGCCTACATGCTGGCCGCGGTGACCACGGTGCTTTCTACGGGAAACGGCGAGTTCCTCTTCTACATCCTCGTCATGCTCCTGCTGGCGGGCGTCGTAGCGGTCGTGCACCTGAACGTCGGGCTGCCCGAGCCGGCTCTATGGGCACTGAGCCTCTGGGGTCTCGCGCACATGGCCGGCGGACTCGTGCCGATTCCGGAGGGTTGGCCGGTACACGGACCGAATCATGTCCTTTACAGCCTGTGGCTGATCCCCGACCGATTGAAGTACGATCAGGTCGTGCACGCATACGGATTCGGTGTCACCACCTGGATCTGCTGGCTCGGCCTGAAGTCGATCCTCGAGGGAGACGGTCTTCGGGTGCAGCCGACGGTGGGCCGGATGCTCCTCGTCTGGGCCGCCGGACAGGGATTCGGAGCGCTGAACGAGGTGATCGAGTTCGCGGCCACGCTGCTCGTGCCGGAAACGAACGTCGGCGGATACCTCAACACCGGTTGGGACCTGGTGTCGAACCTCGTCGGAGCCACGATGGCCGTGCTCGCGATCGCCCTGCTCGATCGTGACAGGCGTTCGGAGTCGTAGAGCAGGGACCCGGATGCAAGGGACCCGGACCTCCGGGGTCAACGGAAACGGGAGATGGAGATCCAGCTATGCATTTCGTACGGAAGGCCGCCGATGCTTCGACGGAGCCGGTCGGCGCGGGATCCGACACCTGGCGACAGGTGCTGATCGGGTCCGACGAAGGTCCGAATTTCCAGTTGCGGCGATTTCGAATCGAGCCGGGCGGGGGAATGCCCATGCATACGAATTCGGTGGAGCACGAGCAGTATGTTCTCGGCGGCCGTGCCGTGGTCCGGATCGGAGGGGACCGCTTCGAAGTCGGAAGGGACGACGTGGTCCTCATCCCGGCGGGCGTGCCGCACTCCTACGAGACGATCGGCAAGGATCCGTTCGAGTTCCTGTGCGTGGTGCCGAACGGGCCGGATCGCATCGAGATCGTCGGCGACTGAAAGGAGTCGTTCGAATCAGAAGCCGACGGCGATGCCGACTGCGATGAACGGGCCTCCGTTCTCGTAGGGCGACGCCTCGTCCTGAAGGATGTCGTAGAGCAACTCGAAGTAAAGCGAGGTGCGGCGGCCGGTCTGCTGCACGAATCCTCCGCCGACGAGGACGAAGGGATAGCCGACCCGTTCCTCGGACCCCGAAGCGTCGATCCTCTCGTAGTTCTGCCCCCCGTACTCGATGTGCCCGTAGAGCTGGGGAATGAACCGGTAACGCGCGAAGAGGCTGCCGCCGTAGCTGTGCGAGTCTACGGTGCCCCCGAACCGCTCGAAGCGGAGGTACTCGTACATGACCTTGGCGCCGGCGGAGAATTTCGGCGTGATGCGGTAGCCGATCAGAGGCTCGATTCGGATCGCCGTGTAGTTCCAGAAGGAAAGGCTGATGCCGCCGCCCCAGTAAATCCGATCTGAGAAGGACGGATCGGCCGACTGAGTCAGGGCCTGCCGGGGGATCACCACCGAAGTCGCGATCAGCACTCCGGTCAGCAGGAACAGGCGGATCGCGCCCCCGTGTCCGAGGAAAGACGCGACGTGGCTTTGCCGCAACCGGCCGCTCCGTTGTTCAGGATGACGTATGGCGGATCAGGGTAGCGGTCGGGGTCGATTTGCGCCAATCCGATCCTCTCGCTTGACGCCGGAAACAGATCAGGCGTTCGTACTTCGGGCTATATCAAGCAGAACGCTGAGCGGCGGAACGGCCATGAACCACAAGTCGGGCGCGACCCTGTCGGTGCGGATCGAGCAGAGCCGCGCCGAAATCGATAGCGTCGCCAGCGACCTCCAGGGTGTCGTCGTCCTGACCTACACGGACGGTCGGGAGGACCGGTATTTCGAGCGGCTCTTCAAACTGCGCGACGCCGAGGACTTGTTGCGGCGGCCGGCCTTCCGAAAGGCGATGGAGTTCGCCCAGCGATTCGGCGTGCGCCAGCCCGGCAACGAGATTCGTACCGGCCTGCTTTTGCCTGCCGTGCAAAGCGCACGCTAAGACCGCACACTACCGCGAGGAGCCTTTCCATGGTCATTGGAAGGTCATTGGGGTCGGGCCACAGCGAATCTCACTGATTCAGAAGGTTACGCTGAACAAGCGTTGTTTTCAGTTCTTAAACACGAGGCCTTTGGGCCAAAAAAGCAATTTAAGGACTGCCGATCCGTGGCGCTCCCAGCTCCACATTTTTGGCGGCAAAATGTAGCTTCCAAGTAACAGTTATCTCAGGGCTCTTTAGAGTTTTAGTGTTAGTTCAACCAGTTGAACATGGAAGGCATGGCCCGACCCCGAAAGTCCCGGCGGTATTGGAATCACGCCCCTGCTTTCGATGATGCACGCCCCAAATGCGGGTGGGCAGTCGTTCGAATTACACTACAGCGCCAGGCGCGCCGCCGATCTGGCCGTTCGACGGACAATGGAGATCCTGGCCGGTGAGCGCGCTCGCTTCCATGCCGCCAGGGAACCTGGCGCACCGAGACTCGACCTTGAGACCAAGCTGCGAGTCACCTGCCTGCTGCGCGTATCCTTAAACCGTATTCGGCAAAACATGCCTGCCTGACTTTTCAGAGACGTGGTTTATTCTTTCTATCCGCGGCCTGGGGTTCGAGTTCTCCGATTTCTGTGCCCATGGCTGCCTGTTGCCTGATGG
>JARRPA010000174.1:0-4531 GCA_037383305.1 Gemmatimonadota bacterium
CGAGCGGATCGCGACGCTCAAGCCGTACCAGGTCAACCGGCGGGCCATGGATCTGACGGGGAACCCCGAAACGAAATTTCTGCATTGCCTGCCCGCCTTTCACGACCGGAAGACGAAGGTGGGGGAGGAGATCTACCGGGAATTCGGGCTGGATGGGTTGGAAGTGACCAACGAGGTGTTCGAATCCGCCGCCTCTGTCGTGTTCGACCAGGCCGAGAACCGCATGCATACGATCAAGGCCGTGATGGTCGCGACATTGGGCGAAGAGCCGAACGGCGACTGACCGGAAGGGCACGTCAGGACGGGTCGGCGATGCAGCCGGGCCGGACAACGACTCAAGGAGCATGGAATGAAGGAACGTTACAGGGGATTTCTCGCGTCGCTCACGCGCAGCCCGATCGGGATGTTCGGGACGATGCTGGCTGGCGCGGCGGGCTTCCTGATGATCACGCTGTTCGTCTACGACATGATCGGCGAGAGCGAGAGTCCTTATCTCGGCATCATCACGTACATGGTGCTTCCCATCGTGTTCGTCTTCGGTCTCGTTCTGATCGTCATTGGAATCCGGAAGCAGACGAAGAGGCGGCTGGCGGCAGAGGCATCCGGCGAAATCGCGCCCGAGTTTCCCGTGATCGATCTGAACGACGACCGGGTCCGTACCTGGCTGCTGACGGCGGGCGGGTTCGGCGCGGCCGCGGCCGTGCTGCTCGCCACTTCGACGATCAAGGGCGTGGAGTACGTGGACTCGAACGAGTTCTGCGGAACGACCTGCCACGTAATGGAGCCCGAGTGGACCGCGTATCAGCGCTCCCCGCATGCGCGGGTACACTGCGTGGACTGCCACGTGGGTGGTGGGGCGAGCAACTTCATCCAGGCGAAGCTCTCGGGGGTCCGACAGGTGATCGCCCTCGCCACGAACTCATACAACCGTCCGATTCCGACGCCGGTGCACAACCTCCGGCCGGCACGGGCCACCTGCAACGAGTGTCACTGGCCGACTCGCTTCCATGGCGACCGGACGCGCGTGATCACCCGATTCCGCAGCGATTCAGCGAATACGGAAACGCAGACGATCATCGTCAACAATGTCGGCGGCGGGCAGGAGCTGGGGATCTCGGTCGGCGTTCACTGGCATGTCGATCCATCGCTCGAGGTCCATTACACTTCGGACGAGAGCAGGGAATTCGTCCAGGAGATCGAGACGGTCTATTCGGATGGGACGAAGAAGGTCTTCCGACGTGAACTCGGACCGGACGATCCGCCGGCCGAGGCGACCCGTACGATGGACTGCATCGACTGTCACAACCGACCCACGCATGTCTACCTGCAGCCGGAAGAGGCCGTGGACGGAGTGCTTCGGCTCGGTGTCCTGAGTCGGGACCTTCCCTACATCCGGCGCGAGGGACTGGCAGCGATCAAGGCAGACTATGGATCGCACGACGAGGCGAAGGAGGGGATCGCCGCCCACATCCGGGGATTCTATGCCGATTCCTTCCCGTCACTGGCCGCGAACCGGGCGCATGCGATCGACGAGGCGATCGAGACGTTGCAGGAGGTCTACGTGACCAACGTGTTCCCGCACATGAACGTGATGTGGGGAACCTACCCCGATCACCTCGGACACGAAGGCATGGCCGGCGGGTGCTTCCGCTGCCACAACGTGGCGTTCACCGCGGATGATGGCTCGAAGATTTCGGCCGACTGCGAGCTCTGCCACCAGATCGTGGCGTACGAGCGGACGGCGGCCGATGTCGCTCTCGTCCTGGAGGAGTGATCGCGGTGACGGAAACCCCGGAAGCGCAGACTGGAGGCGCCGGCAACGCGCTGCGGACGGTGGCGGCGATCGCCGCTGTCGCGCTGCTGTTCCTGCTCGGTTCGCTGGTGTCGCGCGCGCTCTACCCCGACCGGACCCCGGTGGTGATCGAGCTCGGCGGCGAGACCATGGGGACCACCTGGTCGGCCCGGGTCGTAGTGCCGGATGGGGCCCGCGCGCTCGCCGCGGCGGCCCGGGACTCGATCGAGCACGCGCTCGACCGGGTCAACCGATCGATGTCGAACTGGGACCCGGACTCGGAGGTTTCTCGATTCAATCGGGCAGATTCGACGGAGCCGTTCGGAGTCAGCCCTGACTTCGCCGAGGTCGTGAGACGGGCCGAAGCCGTGAGCCGAGGGACCGGCGGCGCCTTCGACATCACCGTGGCGCCGCTGGTCACCGCGTGGGGTTTTGGAGCCGAGGGTACCCCGGGCCATGTCGCGGACTCCGGAGCCGTGGCGACCGCGCTCGCACACGTAGGCTACGAACGGCTGCACGTCGTGGATGGCGGGAGCGCGCTCATCAAGGATGACGGTCGCCTGACGCTGGATCTCTCGGCGATCGCGAAAGGATTCGGAGTCGATCGGGCCGCCGAGGGACTGAACGCGATCGGTCTCGCCGCCTGGGCCGTCGAGGTGGGCGGCGAAGTCCGGGCAAGGGGACGAAAGCCGGATGGCAGCAGCTGGAGAGTCGGCATAGAGGCGCCGGATCCGGAAGCGCGTCGGATTCACAGGAGCGTTTCCCTCAACGATGGGGCGATCGCGACCTCGGGAGACTATCGCAACTGGTATGATTCCGGTGGACGACGCTACGCCCATATCGTCGATCCGAGGAATGGGCGCCCCGTCCGCTGGATCGGATTTTCGGTCACGGTGGCACACCCCAGCGCGACGATCGCCGACGCCTGGGCGACAGGGCTCAGCGTGCTCGGACCGGACGCCGGTCTCGAGATCGCCGAGCGAGAAGGCCTGGCGGTCCTCTACCTGACGACCGATTCCGCCGGCACCTACGAAGAGCGTGGCTCCGCGCGATGGCGCGAGTTCGAATCCTCGGGCGAGGCGTCCGGAAATGCGAGCGTCGCCGCGCGCGAGGCGATGGCCAGAACGATCGGGATGACGGCCGCCGGGATCTCCTGGGTCCAGAACGGCAGCCCGAGCAGGAAGATCGAAGCCAGTACCAACACGACCCGCATGTAGAGGCGCATCCAGCGCGGATTCCGACCCGTCAGCAGCACCCCACCGGCCACCAGATGGGTGGGCAGCGCCCAGACCAGATTCAGGTTCGGCTTCGTCACCGAGTGCAGGGACACGAATACCAGAAAGCCGAGAACGATTCCCGCGATTCCCGCCAGCGAAAAGACCCCGCCGTCCAGCCATCTGCGGACCCGTCGGCCCGAACGTCGATCGAAGATCGAGAGCAGGACGATCCCCGCCGCGATCGTCCACGAGACGAGGGTCGGCCAGGGAATCGCCGGGTCCCGACGTCCGGCTTCCGATGCCCGGGTCAGCGTATCGGAGTGGCTGACCAGTGGTCTACGCAGGCCGTCGTTCTCGACCTCGGCCGCATCCAGCCACTTCATCAGCTCGACCGGCAGAAACAGGGCTTCCCGCGCGGTGGCATGCCTGTCGGCCGGACTCCCGAGTCCAATGTCCATGGACAGGTTCACCCCGGGATTCGCCGTCAGGTACGGATCCAGCATCCGGCGGAAACTCGTTCCCGGATCGTCGGTCCGCGGATGGAGTCGATCGCCCAGCACCCGTTCGAGCGCGTCCCGCGGGCGGGTGGAGCAGTTGTCGAAAAAGAAATCGTACCGATACACCGCGTTCTCGGGTCGCGCGTTCTCGACGAGCAGCGAGAACAGGGAGTCGGCCTGATCCGATGTGAGATCGAGGGTCTGCTCGATCGTCGACCGCCCCTCTTGTCGGGCGTACCAGTCGATCGCGTGCGACGGGTTTCCGGACACCTGAAGCCTGTAGTCCAGTTTCCCGTAGGCGAATCGAGCCACGAAGCCCGCACCGCCGAAAACCGACTCGGGGAAGTCGAACGTCCCGTAATTGAACCCCACATCCAGGCCCGTAGTGGGATCGCGAAACCGGATGATCGTGTGCCCGAAGAGGTTGTAGAGCCGGTCGCCGGGGAGCACGGTGAGAACGGAGACCTCGGCCGATTCGGACAGAGGGGGAACGTCCGCCTGCGTCGCCTGGATCGCGGCGGCCGCAGCGGGAAACGACGACGCTCTCCCGCAGAGAGCGGCGACCATGGCGACGGAGAGGCCGCAGAATCGACAGAGCGAGGATCGCATGCCGGGGAAGCTACCCGGATGCCTGCGCTCGAGCCAAGCCGACGCGGGTCCCGTCGGATTCCCGACAAGCCGTACCGCTCGGGTCGCGTCCGGAGCTTTCACTGTCTAACTTTCGGCAGCGGCCCGTCGTTTCTTACCGCGTCGACCGTGGCCGCAGACACCGGGAGTGAATTCACGTGCGCCCAATCCATCTCGCAGGAGTCGTCTCGGGTATTCTCGCGGTGGCCCTCACGGCCGCCCCGACCCTGGCGCAGGACGCGCACTACTGGACGAACGACTACGGCAACCGGGCGCGACTGCTCGGAGGGGCCATGGTCGGCAGCGCCTCCGACCTCAGCGCGGTCTACTACAATCCCGGCCGTCTCGCGACTCTCGAGCAGCCGGAGGCATTCCTCGACGCCGTCCGCGAGGGCCTG
>JARRPA010000175.1:0-7023 GCA_037383305.1 Gemmatimonadota bacterium
GAGTACAGCGACGAGTCTGCTGCCGCGGTCACCGTGGCCGCATCGGCAGCCGGTCGTACCTCCGAGATCCGGCGGCTGTTCACGTGGCGGAACGCCCTGCTGGGCGGTGGCCTCGCGTTCGTCCTGCTCGCCTTGGTGACCGGCGGGTTCATGTACATGCGGAACAGCGGGGTCGGACCGGTCGGCTCGCTGGTGGCGAAAGGTGTTCTGGAGGAGCGAGCCCCCCTGGTGCTGACCGAGTTCGAGTCCCGGGAGCCGGGTCTCGCGGCGACGGCGACGGAAGCTCTCCGTATCGACCTCTCCCAATCGAATGTGGTCAAGGTCGTCGAGCCCGCGGTGATCGGGCGGGTGCTGGACCGGATGGAGATCGAGCTCGACGGTCCTCTGACCGAGGAGCTGGCTCGCGAGATCGCGATCCGGGAGGGGTGGCCGGCGGTGATCGTCGGCGAGATCAACGAGGCCGGAGGCCGCTACGTTCTATCGGCTCGGCTGGTGGGTGCGCAGGACGGCAGCGAGCTCCTCGCCCTGCGGGAGACGGCGTCGGACGAAAGCGAAATCGTGCCGGCCGTGGATGAGCTCTCCGCCCGATTCCGGGAGCGGGTCGGCGAGTCGTACGGCTCGCTGCGTGCCTCCGTGCCGCTCGAGCAGGTGACGACCGGATCGCTCGACGCGCTCCGCCTCTACTCGCAGGCGCTGGAGGCGGACGATGCGGGGGACGACCAGCGCGCGATCGCACTGCTCGAGGAAGCCGTCGAGCGGGATACCGCGTTCGCCATGGCCTGGCGGAAGCTCGGGGTCCTGCTGAGCAACCGGAACGTCGAAGGTGGCCGAGCCCTCGTGGCGGAAAAACGGGCGTTCGCGCACCGGGATCGTCTCACGACGCGTGAACGGTATCTGACCGAGGGCACCTACTACAACGACGTGGCGAAGGACCGGGGCCGCGCGATCACCGCCTACGAGAACCTGCTCGATCTGAATCCGGACGACGCCTGGGCGCTGAACAATCTCGGCGTCCTCGCGGGCGCACAGGGTGATCACGCCCGGGCGCTCGAACTTTACGAGCGGTCGTTCGCCGCCGACCCGTCGAACGTCACCGCGCTCGGCAACCAGTCGGTCATGCTCAAGAAGCTCGGACGCACCGACGAAGCCCGCGCCGTGCTCGAAGAGACCCTGCGAATGGCGCCCGGAGCGCCGGACATGGTGAACCGGCTGGCGGACCTCGAACTCAGCGAAGGGAACTTCGAACGCGCCGCCGCGCTCTACGACTCGGTCGCCGCATTGGGCTCCGGCAGCGGCTACTGGAACTGGATCGCGCAGGAGGGAAGGGTTCTGCTCGCCGATACGCGGGGCCGGATCGCGGAGGCTGAGGCAGCGCGCGCGAGGGCGTCGGCCTATCTCGTGGAGGAAGGCTGGGGAGGAACCTATCTCTGGCGCTCGAGCTGGTCGGCCTGGACGCGGCTCCTCGGGGCGAAAGACCCGGCCGGGGCTGCCGCGATCCTCGACGAGGCCCTGGACCGGTACCCGCCCGAAACGATTGCGGACGGGGAGGCGCCGCTGCTCAATCTCGCGATGATCAGTGCCGCGCTCGGGAGGACGGAGGAAGCGGAAGCCTTCCTCGAGAGGTACAGTACGGCCGAGGCCTCGTTCGCCGGCAACGGCTGGGACGTAACGCTCGAGACAGTCGCGCGGGCGCAGCTGGCGGAACAGGCCGGCGATGTGGCCGCGGCCTTCGAGCTGTACGATTCTCTCGAGCGGAGTACTTGCCC
The DNA here is from genome assembly GCA_037383305.1 of Gemmatimonadota bacterium. Classification (GTDB taxonomy): domain Bacteria; phylum Gemmatimonadota; class Gemmatimonadetes; order Palauibacterales; family Palauibacteraceae; genus Carthagonibacter. The sequence continues at coordinate 1,767 of JARRPA010000175.1, forward strand.
CGAGTGCGGGCCGTTCTACAAGGGGTTTCTTCTCGAGGCGGAAGGGGACCGGGCCGGGGCGATCGCAGCGTGGGAAACCTATGTCTCGCAGGGCTGGCACATCCGGCACATCCTCGACGCGATGGGACTCGGAACCGTGCTCGAAGGGCTCGGACGCATGCACGACGAAGAGGGCGACCCGGAAAAGGCCGCGATCTACTACGCGCAGTTCGTCGAATTGTGGAAGGATGCCGACCCCGAACTTCAACCCAGGGTTCGGGCGGCACAGACGAGGCTGGAAGAGATCGTGAGGGAACGCGGATGACCAACAGGGAGCGCGAATAGTGGGAGGACGGTCTCTGATCCAGATTCTGGCGCTGTACGGCGCCGGCTCGTGGCTGGTGCTCCAGGTCGTGGACGTGCTCACGGACAATATGGGGCTTCCGGACTGGGTGTTTCCGTTCGCCCTGATCCTGCTCCTCATCGGGCTTCCGATCATTCTCACGACGGCGGCCGTGCAGAAGCGGATGGCGGTGGCCTCGGCCGGTGAGGGGGCTGTCGCGGTTCCGAAGAACGCGCCGAACTCCTCGGATGAGGTCCGCCGACTCTTCACCTGGCGAAACGCACTGCTCGGCGGGGGCCTCGCCTTCGTCATGCTCGCGGTCGTGACCGGCGGGTTCATGTACATGCGGAACGCCGGGATCGGACCGGTCGGGTCGCTCGTCGCCAGCGGCCTTCTCGAGGAGAGAGCCCCCATCGTCATCGCCGAATTCGAGTCGCCCGATGCCTCGATCGGGTCGGCTGCGACCGAGGCGCTCCGCATCGACCTGGCGCAGTCCGACGTCGTGGACGTCGTCGACCCGGCGGTCCTGGTGGAGTCGCTGGAACGCATGCAGCGCGACCCAGCGGAGCCTCTGACTTTCGAGGTGGCCCGCGAGGTGGCGATCCGGGAGGGCTATCCGGCCGTGATCGCCGGCGAGATCCAGTCGGTGGGGAACGGTTATGCACTTTCTGCCCGGATCGTGGACGCCGGGAGCGGACAGACCCTCGCCTCGCATCGTGAGTCGGCGGCCAACGCCGACGCGATCATTCCCGCCATCGACCGGCTGTCTTCGAAGATGCGCGAGCGGATCGGCGAGTCGTACTCGGACCTGCGGGCCGACGAGCCACTCGACCAGGTCACCACGGCGTCTCTCGAAGCGCTCGAGAAGTACTCCGAGGCGATCGCGCTCTTCGATCGGGGCGGCGATATCGAGATCGAGCGGGACCTGCTCGAAGAAGCTGTCACGATCGATCCCGGTTTCGCGATGGCCTGGCGCAAGCTCGGCCTGATCCGGGCGACGAGGGGCGGAAGGATCGAGGCGTTGGAAACCGCCTACGAGAATCGCGAGCGCCTCACCGAGCGCGAGCGTCTGCTGACCGAAGCGGCCTATCACGAGCGGGTGCGGCGGGACTTTCCGGCCTCGATCCGGACGTACGAGCGACTGATCGAGATGGACCCGAACGACACTTGGGCGCTGAACAATCTCGGCGTGATTTACGATCAGGATTTGGGGCAGTTCGAGACCGCGCACGGGTATTATGAGCGAGCCTACGAGCGAGACTCCTTGACCGCGGTTCACTTGAGAAACCTGATCCGGACGGAGATCAACCTCGGCCGGTACGACGAAGCCGAGGCCCATCTACTTCGCGCCAGTGAGCAGTTCCCCGAGGACGAAGCGGTCGTCCGACTCTGGGTCAATCTCGCCGGAAGCCGCCAGGACTTCGAGGCTGTCGCCGAGGCAGCCGAGCGGTATCAGGATCTTCCCGCGGATCCGGCGAACGACATGTTCTACCTGGCCACGATTTCGGACGTGGCTCTCGCTCAGGGTCAGCTTGCCGAGGCGGAGCGGCTGTCGGAGGAAGCGGTGCGCGCCCACGAGCGGACCGGCTATCCCAATCCGCGGCGGTCGATGCTCACAGGACTCGTCTGGGCGGACGCCAACATCCGGCGCGACTCCGAGGCGGCGGCGCGAAGGCTGGAGCAGCTCCTGCAGGACGAGCCGCTGACGGCCGACGATCCGATCAATCGGAACTACATCGGAACCGCGCTTCAATGGGCCCGGCTCGGCGATCGCGCGCGTGCGGAGGCCCTTCTGGCGGAATTCGAGGCCGAGGTGCCGGAAGAGTACCGGTCGGACGTCGAGAACCCGTATCTCGCGATCGAGGCGCTGCTCCTGATGAACGAGGGCCGGTACGAGGATGCGCTCGACACGTTACGGATGCGCGAACAGCGGGGGTGCGTCCTGTGCAGGTTCGTTCCGGTCGCCGAGGCGTTCGACTCGCTCGGGATGCGGGACTCCGCGATCGCATACTACGAGGGCTACGTCGAGGCGGACTGGGCCAATCGGCTGGGCTGGGACGACGACACGCTGGCCCCGACCCTCGAGCGGCTCGGCCAGCTCCACGATGAGGCCGGTGACCTCGACGAGGCCGCGCTCTACTACGCCCGGTTCGTGGAGTTGTGGGCCGAGGCGGACGACGAGCTGCAGCCGCGCGTCCGGGCGGCGCAGGCCCGGCTCGACGCGATCCTGAGGGAGCGCGGATGAAGAAGCTCATCCACGAGGCGCACCGGCGCTCGCTCTGGCAGGTCCTCGGCATCTACCTGGCCGGCTCCTGGGTCGCGCTGCAGGTCGTGGCCCAGCTCGCCGACTCCGTGGGCTTTCCCGACTGGGTGGAGCCGTTCGCGCTCGTCGTGATGGCGACGGCATTCGTCCAGGAGGGCGTGGCGCAGAAGCAGGAGCCAGAGCCCGAGACGATGGTTGAGGCTGCTCCGGCCGTTGCGACCTCCGCGCAGTCGGGCTCCGCGTCCGGCACCCGGCGCCTGTTCACGTGGCGCAACGCCCTGGGTGGCGGCGGGCTCGCCTTCCTGTTTCTGGGCGCGGTGGTCCTGGCCTGGATCGTCATGCGACAGGCGGGGATCGGTCCGGCCGGCAGCCTGGTCGCGCGTGGAGTGATCGATGACCGGGCGCCCGTCATCGTAGCGGACTTCTCTGCACAGGATTCGCTGCTCGCCCGAGCCGCGACGGAGGCGTTCCGGGTGGACCTGTCGCAGTCGCCGAGTGTTCAGGTGCTCGAACCGGCATTCCTGGTCGAGGCGTTGGACCGGATGCAGGTGGACCGGGGCACGCCGCTCGATGCCGGGCTGGCCCGGGAGCTCGCGGTGCGGGAAGGGATCCCGGCCGTCGTCGTCGGTGAGATCACGCCGGCCGGTCGGGGCTTCGTGCTGACTTCGAAGCTGGTGGACGCGGATGACGGCTCGGCGCTGACCTCCGTTCGCGCGACGGCCGCCGATACGGCTGACGTGCTCGAGGCGCTCGACGAGCTGTCGAAGAGCCTGCGTGAGCGGATCGGAGAATCGTACCTCTCCCTTCGGGCCGACCCGCCTCTGGCGGCGGTGACCACGGGTTCGCTGGAAGCGCTGCAGCTGTATTCCGAGGCGCTGCGCGCCTTCGAGATCCAGGGCGACAACGACCAGGGGATCGCGCTGCTCGAGGAGGCCGTAGCGATCGATCCGGAATTCGCCATGGCCTGGCGGAAAATGGGTGTCGAGCTCCGGAATCAGTTCGCCGCCACGTCCCGGGTGAACGAGGCCCTGACCAGGGCGTTCGAGAATCGGGACCGACTCACGGAGCGCGAGCGTCTCCTCGCGGGCGGCAGCTACTACACGTCAGTGGCGGCCGACTATCCGAAGGCGATCGCGGAATACGAGCGGATGCTGGACCGTGATCCCGGCGACGCGTGGGCTCTGAACAATGTCTCGATCCTGTATGGCTTCATCCGGGACCGGGAACGGGCATACGACTACATGGTTCGCTCGTTTGCAGCGGACTCGAGCACCAACACGGCGTATACCAACCTCGCGATCGAGACCTATCGGATGACGGGCGACGCGGACTCGGCGAGTGCGATCATCGAGCGGGCAAAGGCGAGGTTCCCGGGCAGTCCTCCCGTGGAGCTCTGGTCTGCGCGATACGCTGCACTCGGACGCGACTACGAGACGGCAGAAGCGATCGCGATCGACGTCGCTCAAGCCCACCGGGAGAATGCGGGCGTCCAGACCATGGTGGCCGGGTTCGATGCGGTTCTCGCGGCGGCGCAGGGCAGGCTGACGGAATACGAAGCACACCTGTCGGAATACTCGATGCTGTCTCTCGAGCACGATGAACCGGAGGATGTGCAACTGGCAGGAATCTGGGAGGCCTGGACGCGCCTGTACTCCCTGTCCGATACGGTCGGCGCCCTGCGCGCGCTCGAGCGGGCGAACGATCTGGTCCCGATCGACGAGCTCCCGTTTGCCGACCGGGATCACCCGAGCCGAGCCGCGATTCTCGCCGCCGCCGGCAGGGTCGACGATGCCCGTGCAGTGCTGGAGGAATTCGAGATCGAGGCGGATGCCGACCTGAAGCGTGCGAACGAGAACGACGTGTACAGGGCTCTCGGCCAGATCGCCCTGGCCGAGGGGGATCCGGAGCAAGCGGTAGACTTATTCCGGCAGTCCGACAAAGGCAGTTGCACGATCTGCCCGAAGCTCGGTCTTGCGCAGGCCTTCGAAGCCGCCGGCCAGCAGGACTCGGCGCTCGCCTGGTACGAGTCGTACCTGGAGGATCGCCAGCCGAACCGAATGTACTGGGACCAGGTCGGGCTGCCCTGGTCGATGCAGCAGGCCGCGCGGCTGGCCGACGAGCTGGGCGATACGGAGAAAGCGGCCCTGTATTACGCGCAGTTCGTGGAGCTGTGGGCCGATGCGGACGCCGAACTGCAGCCGCAGGTCGAAGTAGCGCGAGCCCGGCTCGAGGAGATCCTGGGGGAGCGCGGTTGAGCCGACTCCGATCTTCCCGCACATGACCGAGGTCCCCGGCTACCAGAGGTTCTTCGCCGAACTCAAGCGGCGAAAGGTGTTCCGCGTCGCGGCGGTCTACGGCGCGGTGGCGTTCGTGGTGCTGCAGGTGGCGGATATCCTGGTGCCGGCGTTGCATCTTCCCGAGAGCTTCACTACCGGCATCGCGCTGCTCTCGATCCTCGGCTTCCCGATCGCCCTCGTACTGGCCTGGGCATTCGACACCACACCCTCTGGAATCCAGAGAACCGATGTCGCGGCGACCGGCGAGATCGAGTCCATCCTGGCCCAGCCGGCGGCCAAGCGGTGGCCGTCGGGGCTGCTGGCCCTCGCGGGCGTCGTCGCGCTGTTAGTCGGAGGCTGGTTGGCGCTTTCGAGTCGCCCGGCGACCTCCGTGAC
>JARRPA010000176.1:0-4449 GCA_037383305.1 Gemmatimonadota bacterium
AGGCCCGGTGGTGTCCGACCCGCAGGCCGAGATCGCAGCGGTCAGAAGCAAGGCGACCCCGGCACGTTGAACCATGATCCGCATCCGTCGATCTCCCCTGAACCTGTGGACCGATTTTCCGTTTCAGCCCTGTACAATCATAACGTATACCAGCCCGAAATGCGCCTGTTCTACGCAGGATCCGGGGACACGGTGTCCCGCGGACGCTACAGGTCAGAGCAGAACGGCCGTAGCGAGCCCGAGAAGAAGAAGAAAGCCGGAAAGGTCCGTCAGGGCGGTGACGAAGACCGAGGAGGCGACGGCGGGATCGATGCCCAGACTCTCCAGAAAGATCGGGAAGAACGCCCCGGCGAAGGAAGCGACGACCATGTTCCCCCACATCGCGAGGAGGACCACGGCCCCGAACCGAATGCCGGCGTCGAAAAGGAAGTGCCCGACCGACGCGGCGACGAGTCCCACCACGAGCCCGTTGAGCAGCCCGACCAGGGCCTCCTTGCCGACGACCCGCCAGAGTTGACCGATCGGTTCATCCGCGACCGCGATCCGGCGAATGGTGACCGCCAGGGCCTGGGTGCCCGCATTTCCTCCCAGACCGGCGACGATCGGCATCACGACCGCCAGGAGGACGAGCGCTTCGATCGTTCCCTGGAAGTGCCAGACGACCGAGGCTCCGATCGAAGCCGTGGCAAGGTTGAGAAGGAGCCAGGGCAGTCGGCTGCGGATGGCGTCCAGAGTGGTTCCCCGTACTTCCTCCTCGTCCGAAACGGCCGCGAAACGAAGGATGTCCTCGGTGGACTCCGCTTCGAGGACATCGATCACGTCGTCGAAGGTTACGCGGCCTACGAGGCGACCGGCCGTGTCCACGACGCCGACCGATGGGATGTTGTATCGTGCCAGGATCCGCCCTACATCTTCCTGGTCGGTATCGACCTGGACGACGGCCATCGCCTCCTCGGTGATCTCCGAGATCGGCAGATCGGGATCCGAGACCACCAGGTCGTGCAATGCCACCACGCCACGCAGAACTCCGTCCGGCTCCGTGACGAAGATCGTGTAGAAGTCGAAGTCCTCCTGCGCCTGCCGGCGAATCTCCTGAATCGCCTCGATGGCCGTCAGGTCTGAGCGCACGGCGAGGACATCGTGCGTCATGATGCCGCCGGCCGACTCCTCCGGGTATCCGAGCAGCTCCTCGATCTCGGTCGCGTCCGGGACCGGGAGAGACGCGAGCACCTTCGCCTGGTCCTCGGGTTCCAGCTCGCCGATGATGTCGGCGGCGTCGTCGTCCGCCATTTCCTCGACGATCTCGCCGATCCGCTCGGGCTGCAGCTGTACGAGGAGCTCGCCGGGCCTCTCGACTTCCTCCATCTCGGCGAGCGCGTCTGCGGCCATCTCCGGCGAGAGGAACTCGACCAGCGCGATCCGCTGCGCGGGCTCGAGCGCCTCGATCAGGTCGGCGAGATCGCTGCCGTGCTGGTCGTCCAGATAGGTCTGCAACGTCTTCAGATCCTGCTCATCCAGCAGTGAGCGGACTCGCTCCGTGATCGCGGCGATCCGGTCGGAAGACTCCGTCATCGACTCTCGATCTCCGGTCGGGGTTCGGGTGTGGCAACGCCCACCGAAAGCACGAGCTTCAGCCCATCCTCCACGCTCAGAGCGAGCCGGCGTACGCTCCGGCGAGGCACGATGAGAAGATATCCGGACGTGGGATTGGGAGCGGTGGGAAGAAACACGTTGACGGACGGCTCGCCGGTGACCTCCTCGATCTGTCCGGGTGTCTCCGCGGTCTCGAAGACGAGAGCCCACATGCCGGGGCCGGGAAACTCGATCAGGGCGCAGTGCCGGAACAGTCGCTCTTCGCGCTCCAGCACCGACTGAACGATCTGCGCCGATGCCGAGTAGATTCGTCGGGCGAAGGGGAGCCGCGCGAGCCCCGTGTTCCACCAGTACAGCAGTCGCCGCCCCGCCGCGATCTGCGACGCCCACCCGACCAGGCCCACGATCACGACGAGAGCGAGCAGGCCCAGACCGGGAATCTGCCGCCCGTCGATCGCGGGGAGGTAGCGGCCGAGAATCGGATCGAGACGCTGGAAGAGCCAGACGAGCACGTACGCCGTCACGCCGACCGGAGCGATCACGATCAGCCCGGTGACGAAGTACCGACGGAGCCTGTAGAGGAACGACTTCATGTCCGACTCCCGGGCCCGGCGTTGGATTCGGAAGCGAGCCCGGACAGGCTAGCCGCTTCCCAGACTCCGAAGCAACTCCTCCTGCAGCCGGTACATGTCGGACGATTCGCGGGCCGGGCCTTCGGGATGGTCGTGACCGAGCACGTGAAGGGTGCCGTGGATCACGAGCCGCGTCAGTTCCTCCGAAACGGGCACACCGAGGTCGGAGGCATTGCGAATCGCGGTATCGACGGAGATGTAGACGTCTCCGATCGGGGCTTCGGGGGTTCCGAGCGAGAAGGCGATCACGTCCGTCGCGCCTTCCCGCCCGAGCCACTCCAGGTTCAGTCTCGAGATTTCGTCGTCATCGACGAACGTGATCGCATGTTCGCCCTCGGATGCCCGAGAACCGCGACCGAGCGCCGCGCGTGCCGCCCGATCGACCGCATCGCGGGCGAGGTCGACCTCCGGCCAGGCCTCGAGCCCGTTGACGTGAACGATCAGACCGGAGTCCGGATCGTCCTCTTCGGGCCGGACGGAGCGAGGCGGATCAGGGGGAAACGCCACGAGACTCCGGCGGTCCTCCTCCCACGTCGACGGGCTGCTCCCGTTCGCGGCGCGTCACGGGCTCGGCAGGACCGGATACGGAGGGCACCTCCCCGGACGGCGGATCGGACGCCGGGATCTCTTCTCGAGCGCGGACGCCCGACGGGTATTCGATCCTCCTGTGATACATGCCGATCAGGATCCGGGCGAACGCTGCCTTCGTCCTCTCCAGATCGCGAAGCGTAAGAGCGCACTGGTCGAGCTGTCCCTCATCGATCCGGGCCTCGACGATCGCGTCGATCGTGGCCTGAATCCGCTCGGGCGTGGGATCCTGAAGGACACGGGTCGCGGACTCGATTCCATCGGCGAGCATGACGATCGCCGTCTCCCTCGACTGCGGCTTCGGCCCCGGATAGGCGAAGTCCGCGGGATCGACATCCGCGTCGGAATCTCCGTTCTTCGCCTTGTCGAGGAAATAGGCGATCACGCTGGTGCCGTGGTGCTCACAGATGAAATCGTGGATGAACGGCGGCAGTCGATGTTCCGAAGCGATCTTCAGTCCGTCGCGCACGTGCTCCCGGATGATCGCGGCGCTGCGCGAGGGCGTCAGGCGATCGTGCGGATTCCTTCCCTTGGGCTGATTTTCGACGAAGTACTGCGGATTCTCCATCTTCCCGATGTCGTGATAATACACGCCGGCGCGGGCCAGGAGTGCATTGGCCCCGACGGCGAGGCAAGCCGCCTCCGCGAGATTCGCGACCCCGATGGAATGAGCGTACGTTCCAGGTGCCTTTCTAGATAACTCTCTCAATATCGGTGCGTTGAGGTCAGAAAGTTCGAGTAATGTCTGATCTGTACTGATGCCGGTCAGCTTCTCGAGCGCCGGAATGAGCGCGCCCAGCGCCAGGAACGTGTACAGGGTCGCCGCGACCAGACCCCAGGCCGTGGTTTCCGCCGGGATCCGGAGCGGAAGCGACTCGAGCAGCCCGATCGCGAATCCCGATACGATATAGGCGCCGGTGATCGCCGCGATCAGGGCCCAGACGTGTGTCCGCTTGCGCATCCGCAGGACGCCGAGGGCCGCGGCGGCCCCGGCCACCAGCAGGACCAGCGGATAGTAATCCGTGTTCAGCTCGGTCAGACCGGCGAGCAATACGGCGATGACCACCACGGCAACCAGGGCGATCAGACCATCCCACAGGGCCGCGAGAGGTATTGCGACGAGCACGAGCGGGGCCAGCTCGGGCGGGAAATCGACGCGATAGATCACGCTCGCTCCCACCAGCCCGAGCGCGACGAGACCCAGCAGCAGAGGCAGTTCACAGCGGCGATTCCGGCGAAACTTCCTTTTCGACGGCAATTTCCATCAGCGCTACCTGTCCCGCGTGGCCGCGATTCGTCGACATCCAGGCTGTGGAACCGAGGAAACACGATGATCTCCGTAGCAGACACCGACCGTTGGCACTTGACCCGTGACGGCCGGGTGCTGCGTGTCCGGCTGAGTTGCCCGCACCGCGTGCTGAGCACCTGCCGCGTCAACGGCGTTACCAAGCAGGACAGCAGCACCCGGCACATGATCTTCGACATCCCGGCCACCATCGAATCATCCCGGTATCGGTCGCCAAAGAAACCGACCACAGCAGCGGTGAACTGGTAGTTCATCACGCCATCAAACATATCGCCTTGCAGCCAATCCTGCGCTTCAGACGGGATCTCGCCAACCAGGTAAGCATCTGAA
>JARRPA010000177.1:0-7613 GCA_037383305.1 Gemmatimonadota bacterium
TCTTCATGAACAGGGAGGCCAGAAGCTGGTAGCCCTGGTCTTCGCAATGAAAGTGGAAGTACATGTACTGATGAATCGCGGACAGCTCGTCGGCGACCACTCCGTTGAGCAGCTCGATGCTCTTCTCACGCATGGGATTCGTTCCTTCGAGCGAGTTGAAACGGCTGAATCTCTGCGCCGGGGCCGCGGCGCGTTCGGTTCCGGGTCCGACCCCGCCAATCTAGGGACCTGCCGGGACGGGTGAAACATTTGCGCACCGGTTTCGGTATGCGTTCCGGACCGAGGCAGTCGCGGCACCCGACAACAAGCAACGAAGAGGCTCACGGAAGCAATGATCGCACGACGCTCCGGCCGCGCCGGCGTGGCCCCCATCCTCGTCCTGGCAGTGACGGCCCTCTTCCATCCGATCCCCGCAGCGAGCCAGACCCCGACTGGTGAGCCCGCGCGCATGACCGAGGCCGAGATCGAGGCGCTGTACCACGCCCGCACCGACAGCGCGAGAATGCGATTCTCCCGGGCCGATGTGGACTTCGTCACCGGTATGATCGGTCACCACGCCCAGGCGCTCATCATGTCGGAGCTCGCACCCACACACGGGGCGAGTCCCCAGGTGCAGGTGCTCGCCTCGAGAATCATCAATGCCCAGAAAGACGAGATCGCGCTCATGCAGCAGTGGCTGCGCGACCGCGGTCAGCCGGTACCCGAGGTGAAGATCGAAGGGCTGGACCTGAAGATCGAAATGACCGGGCCCGTGAAGCCTGACCCGAGGCCGGTCGCCGATCACGACATGGCGATGGAACACGGCGCCCATGGAGACCATTCGATGATGCCCGGAATGCTCACGCAGGCGCAGCTCGAAGAGCTGGATGCCGCATTCGGGCCCGAATTCGACCGTCTGTTCCTCGAAGGTATGATTCACCACCACGGCGGGGCGGTCACCATGGTCCACGAACTGTTCGCGGCCGATGGCGCCGGCCAGGACGAGGCTGTCTTCAAGCTCGCGTCGGATGTGCAGGTGGATCAGATCACCGAGATCGAGCGAATGAAACAGATGCTGGAAGCACTGGAAGACTGACGACAGCAGCACGTTACCATTTCATAGGAATAGCCGATGAGTCTCGAAAGTTCTGGATCGATCCGATCCCTGGCCTCGGTGGCCGGGCTGGCCGCGCTGGCCTTCACGACCGCCTGCGCGTCCTCCTCGTCGAACGCTCCGCCCAGCTCCGCGCCGCCGGCGCCCGAGACGATGGCGGAGAGGTACGGGACGATCTGGAACCTCGAGCTGCGTTCGGCGACGCCGCCGCCGCCGGACTTCGTCGGCGTCACGAATTCCGATCTGGCTTTCAAGGACAACTACGCGATTCAGGGCAATTACAACGGGTTCATCGTGTGGGACATCTCGAACCCCGCCTCTCCCGTACTCGTCAAGGAATACCTCTGCCCCGCCTCGCAGAGCGACGTATCGGTCTACCAGAATCTCCTGTTCGTCTCCGGTGAGGGCCTGGGGGGACGGTTGGACTGCGGCACCGAGGGCGTGCGTGAGGCGGTCAGCGCGGACCGGCTCCGGGGAATCCGGATCTTCGACATCACCGACATCCGGAATCCCGTCTACATCGCCAACGTGCAGACCTGCCGCGGTTCGCATACGCACTCGGTTCTCGTCGATCCCGACGACGAGGAGAACGTCTACGTGTACGTCTCCGGATCGGCGCCGGTGCGTCCGGAAGAGGAACTTCCGGGCTGTTCCGGGCTGTCACCGGACGAGGACCCCAACTCCGCGCTTTTCCGGATCGAGGTGATCCAGGTCCCGCTCGCCCACCCGGAGCGGGCCGAGATCGTCAGCTCGCCGCGGATCTTCCAGGACCTCGTCGCGCCGCCGAGCCACGGACCGGCCCCGGGCGATATCCGGGCGATCGAGGAGGCGGAGGCCGAGGGCAAGTTCGTAGCCAGCTTCAGCGGTCAGCAGTTCGTGCTGCCCGACGGATTCGCGAACCAGCTGCTGGCGCAGACGGTCGCGGCACGCGGCGGCGAGGGCCCTCCCACCGCGGCGGACAGCGCCGAGCTGCGGGAGAACCTGGACGACATCATCGCTTCGCGATTCGGGGGCGGAGATACCGACGAAAGTGAAGACGATGGGCCTCGACCCGGCCCGACGCAGTGCCACGACATCACCCTCTACCCCGAGATCGGCCTCGCCGGAGGCGCCTGCGAGGGATACGGCCTGCTGCTCGACATCACCGACCCGGTGAATCCGAAGCGGATCGACGCCGTGGCCGATTCGAACTTCGCATACTGGCACTCGGCGACATTCAGCAACGACGGAGAGTCGATTCTCTTCACCGACGAGTGGGGCGGAGGCGGCGGGCCCAAGTGCCGGTACGACGAGCAGACCCCGCTCGAGAACTGCGTGGCCCACAACGGCTCGATGATCCCGATTCCGGGACGCGACGTGATGGTCCAGGCGTGGTATCAGGGAGGGATCTCGGTCTTCGACTTCACGGATCCCGCGAATCCCGTCGAAATCGCATTCTTCGACCGCGGGCCGGTCGATCCCGACCAGATGCAGATGGCCGGTTCGTGGTCGGTGTACTGGTACAACGGCCTGATCGTCAGCTCCGAGATCGCCCGCGGGCTGGACATCCTCGAGCTGACTCCGAGCCGCTACCTGACGGCCAACGAGATCGAAGCCGCGAAGACCGTCAGGTTCGATCACCTGAACGCGCAGGGCCAGCAGATGTTCAAGTGGCCCGCGTCGTTCGCGCTGGCGCGCGCCCGGGTCGATCAACTGGAGCGAGCGGGGGAACTGGACACCGGACGGGCCTCGCGGACCCGGTCGGCGCTGGACGAGCTGGAGGGGGTGCCCGCCTCCGAGAGGAAGGACGCCCTGATGAACATGGCGGTCCACCTGGATGAGCTCGCGGGCTCCGCCGCGAATCCGGCCCGGATCCACGAGCTGGCCGACACCGTGAGGACGCTGGCCGGCATGTAGCATCCTGTCGACACCCGCCACGGCATCCGTGCGATTCGAGGAGCGCCCGACCTGATCAGGGTCGGGCGTTCCCTTTTTTCAGCGCTTCGCACAGGCCATCTTTGGGGAATGCCGACCTCTCCCGATCCCCTGCCGTCCGACGCCCTCTCCGGCCGCATCCTCGAGGCCTGGGAGGACTATCACGAGCTGTTCGAGGACTTCGCCCGCAGAGCCCGCTACCTGTTCGTCCAGAGGGCGTGGCGCGAAATCCAGGAAAACGCGCGGCAGAGGCTCCTCCTCTATACGGCCGTTCTCGATCCTCTTCTCGAGGAGCTCCGGGACGAGGTCGAGCACTCGGTGCTGGCGCGGGCCGGCCTCGGATCCCGGGAGCTCTCCATCGCCGGGGGAGCTGCGACGGCTCCGGTTTCCGGCCCGTGGATCTCTCGAGACCCTCGTCGCATCGGTGCTGAAGCAGCTGGCGCGCGCCGTACCGCTGGCCGATCTCGAGCGAGACGCTCGGCTCGTCGCGGCCGCCCTCGACGCCGACGTGGCGGACGCAGAGTCCGGTCGCGTGCCCGGGATCGAGGCGCTGGAGTTCGTCCCCGGTCTTTTCTTCCGGAACAAGGCAGCCTACATGGTGGGCCGGATCGTGCTGCGGCCGGACGGGGAGTCCGGGACTCCGGCCACCGGGCATGCGGACCCTCCCCCGAAGCGTAGGGAATCCGACGGGAAGGCGCATCCCCGCCAGCGACTCCCGGCCCCGGTCATGCCGCTGGTCCTTCCTCTGCGCCACGACGAGGAGGGGGTTCGGGTGGATGCGGTCCTCACGCACCCGGATGAGGTCAGCGTCGTGTTCGGCTTCTCACGGTCCTATTTCAAGGTCGACATGGAATCCGATGCCGGCGGTCCGAGGGCGCTCGCCGAGTTTCTGCGAACCCTGATTCCACGCCGCCGCGAAGACGAGCTGTTCACTTCGCTGGGCTACAACCGTCACGGGAAGACCCTGCTGTACCGATCCCTGCGCGAGCACCTCTCGAGGCCGGGTGCGTCGATCGAGCGGGCCGAGGGCGTGCCGGGGCTCGTGATGCTCGTGTTCACCCTGCCGTCGCTGGACGTCGTGTTCAAGATCACGCGGGACCGATTCGCCCCGCCGAAGCGGACGAACCGCGATCGCGTCCGGGAGCGGTACCGGCTCGTGTTTCTTCACGACAGGGTCGGCCGCCTGGCGGACGCTCAGCCGTTCGAGGGACTCGAGATCCCGGCCGCGGCCTTCGATTCCGAGATGCTCGAGGAGCTCCTGAGCGAGGCGGGCGGTACCGTCCGCCTCGATGCGGACCGGGTGACGATCGACCACGCCTATTCCGAGCGTCGCATCACTCCCCTCGACGTTCACCTCGCCCGGGCGGAGGCGGCCGGCGATGTCGAAGCCGAAAGAGCCGCGATGCTCGACTACGGGCAGGCGATCCGTGACCTCGCCTCGGCCAACATCTTCCCCGGTGACCTGCTTCTGAAGAACTTCGGGGTGACGAGGCATGGAAGGGTCATCTTCTATGATTACGACGAGTTGACCCTCCTCACTGAATGTAATTTCCGGGAGTTCCCCGCGGCGATTCACGACGAGGACGAACTGCGGCCTGAGCCGTGGTTCTATGTGGCGGAATCGGACGTCTTCCCGGAGGAGTTTCCCAAGTTCATCCGCATTCCGGGCGACGTCCGGGAGGAGTTCATGTATCGGCACGGGGAGATCTTCACCGCGGCCTGGTGGCGTCGGATGCAGGACCTGGCCCGGGCGGGCGAGATCGCCGACTTTCACCCCTACCCGGAGTCGCGACGTCTTCCCCGGGATCCGGCCTGACTAGGTCTTCTGAAACTGCTCTTCCTCGGTCGAGCCCTGCATCGCGGTCGTCGCGCTCCGGCCGCCGCTGACCAACTGCGTGACCCGGTCGAACCACCCGGCACCGACGAAGGACTGGTGCTTCACCGCCCGATAGCCATGATCCCGCTCGAGCTCGAACTCCCGTTCCTGGAGCTCGGAGTACGCGCTCATGTCACGCTCGCAGTAGCCCTTCGCCAGCTCGAACATATGCGCGTTGACCGAGTGGAATCCGGCGAGAGTGACGAACTGGTAGAGGTACCCCATCGCGCTCAGCTCGCGCTGGAACTTCGCGATCGTGTTCCCGTCGAGGTGCGCCGCCCAGTTGAACGAGGGCGAGCAGTTGTAGGCGAGGAGCTTCCCCGGATGCTCGGCGTGGATCGCCTCGGCGAACCGCTTCGCCTCGCCGAGGTCGGGGTGCGCCGTCTCACACCAGACGATGTCGGCCCACGGCGCGTAGGCGAGTCCCCGGGCGATCGCCTGGTCCAGTCCGGCACGCACGTGGAAGAAGCCTTCGGAGGTTCTCTCCCCCGTTACGAACTCGTGGTCCCGCTCGTCGACGTTGTTCGCGAGCAGCCCGGCGGCGTTGGCATCGGTCCGCGCCACGAGCAGTGTCGGCACACCGGCCACGTCGGCGGCCAGGCGCGCCGCGATCAGCTTGTGAATCGCCTCGCCGGTAGGGGCCAGCACCTTCCCGCCCATGTGGCCGCACTTCTTGAACGAGGATAGCTGGTCCTCGAAGTGGACTCCGGCCGCGCCCGCTTCGATCATCGCCCGCATCAGCTCGAAGGCGTTGAGCACGCCCCCGAATCCCGCTTCCGCGTCGGCCACGATCGGGGCGAACCAGTCGCGGGACGGCTTCCCGTCGTTCAGGTGATCCACCTGGTCCGCGCGACGGAGCGCCGCGTTGATCCGCGCGACCAGCTTCGGAACCGAGTCTGCCGGATAGAGGCTCTGGTCCGGGTAGGTCTGCCCGGCCGAGTTCATGTCTCCGGCCACCTGCCAGCCGCTCACGTAGATCGACTTCAGCCCGGCCTGCACCATCTGCACGGCCTGGGCTCCGGTCAGCGCCCCCAGAGCCCGTACGCTCTCTCCCGACGTGAGGAGCTGCCAGAGAGTCTCGGCGCCGCGCCGCGCGATCGTGTGCTCCGGCACGAGAGAGCCGCGCAGCGTCACGACCTCGGCGGCGTCGTAGCCCCGCTCGATACCCTCCCAGCGCGGATCCTCCCGCCAGCTGCGCTCCAGCTCGGCGACGGCCTCCCGCCCCGTGACGGCGGCGGCGCCCCGGACTCCGGCTTCCGATCCGTTTCCCTTGCTCATTGCAGCTCCTCGTATCCGCGCAGCGTCATGAAGTCCGCGAGTGTCCCCCGTACGACCATCTCTTCGATCATCTCCTTAGCCTGCCCGTACCGACCTGCGGCATACCTCTCCTCGCCCACGAGATCGCGAAGTCGATCCAGCTCCTCGGCGAACTTCGCCTTCATCAGCTCGCGGCTGAGCACGGTTCCATCCGCGAGTCGGACCCCGTGCCGAAGCCATTGCCAGAGCTGCGAGCGGGAGATCTCGGCCGTGGCCGCATCTTCCATCAGGTGATAGATCGGCACGCAGCCGTTTCCGCCGAGCCATGCGTCCATGTACTGGATCCCGACGTCGATGTTGTGCCGGACGCCCTGGTCCGTCACCTCGCCCCCGGGCACGGTCAGCAGGTCGTCGCCCGTCACCCGGACATCCTCGCGCAGACGGTCGATCTGGTTCGGTCCGGGCATCACGTCATCGAAGGCTTTCCGGGCTATCGAGACGAGTCCCGGATGCGCGACCCAGGTGCCGTCGTGACCATCGCCGGCCTCGCGGATCTTGTCCTGCCTCACCTTGTCCAGCGCTGCCTGGTTCGCCTCCGGGTCCCCCTTGATGGGAATCTGCGCGGCCATTCCGCCCATCGCGTGGATCCCCCGTCGGTGACAGGTGCGGATCGCCAGCAGAGAGTAGGAGTGCATGCAGTGCGTGGTCATCGTGACCCGGGCGCGATCGGGGAGCACGAACTCCGGATGGTTCCGGAAGGTCTTGATGAAGCTGAAGATGTAGTCCCAGCGTCCACAGTTGAGCCCCGCGGAGTGCTCGCGCAGCTCCCAGAGGATCTCGTCCATCTCGAAGGCGGCGGGAAGCGTCTCGATCAGTACGGTCGCGCGGATCGAGCCGCGGGGGACGTCGAGGAGGTCCTGCGCCGCGACGAACACGTCGTTCCACAGGCGCGCCTCCAGGTGGCTCTCGAGCTTCGGAAGGTAGAAGTACGGTCCCGTCCCCTTGTCGATCAATCGCTGCGCGTTGTGGAACAGATACAGTCCGAAGTCGAACAGACTGGCCGGGATCGGGTTCCCGTCCAGTAGCACGTGCTTCTCGGGCAGGTGCCAGCCCCGCGGACGGACGTGCAGGGTCGCGGTCTCCTCGGCGAGCTCGTAGTGCTTTCCGTCCGGGTTCGTGAACGTGATGGTGCGGCGGACCGCGTCGTACAGGTTACGCTGCCCTTCGACCACGTTCTCCCAGGTAGGCGAGTTGGAGTCTTCGAAGTCGGCCATGAAGCAGCTGGCGCCCGAGTTCAGGGCGTTGATCACCATCTTCCGCTCGACCGGCCCCGTGATCTCGACGCGGCGATCCCGGAGGTCCGGAGGTATTCTCGCCACCGTCCAGTCGGCCTCCCGGATCGGCTCCGTCTCCGGCAGGAAATCGAGCTCGGGATTTTCGTCGAGTTTCCGCTGGCGGAGCAGCCGGCGCTCC
>JARRPA010000178.1:0-4395 GCA_037383305.1 Gemmatimonadota bacterium
CGTCTTCGAAGTCCACGCGTCCGGAGGGATTCAATCGCGGCACGTTCCGGTCCCGACCACGCCCGCGGAGCAGATCGCATTCCGCCACCTGTACGAGACACTCCTGCTCGTGGACTGCACGGGCGCGCGCCGTCCGGGACTCGCGGATAGCTGGGCATCCGAGGAGAGCGGGCGCGCCTGGCGCTTCACGCTCCGGGAGGGGGCGACCCTCTGGGACGGGACGCCGGTGCGCGCGGAGGACGTGGTCGCGAGCTGGCGCGCGTCGCCCGCCGGGGGTGCCGGAGGCTCCGCGGAGGCCATGCTCTCCTCGGCCCGTCTCCGACTGCGCGCTGCGACGGCTGGTTCCGCCGAGGTCGTAGACGCGCGAACGCTTCGGATCGTTTTCGACCGCCCCGTTACCGATCCGCCGGCCTGGCTCGGCGACCCGGCGCTCGCCGTCCACGGGCCTCGGGCGGGTAGCGCGTGGCCCGACGGAACCGGACCGTGGCGTCTGCATCCGGACGCGGAGCTCCCCGGGGACGGACGCGCAGGCTGGTCGGCCGACCGGATCGTCGCCTGGCCGGAGGGCTGGACGCCGGGAGACCCGCGGCCGGTGCTTCGCATTCACGCCGGGCGAGTACGCGATCCCCGCGAACTTCTCGACGCCGGGGAAGATCTGCTGGTGACGGAAGACCCGGCGGTCCTTTCCTATGCGGCGACGCTGCCCGCCGTCGAAGCTCTGCCTCTGCCCTGGGATCGAACGTACGCCGTTCTCTTCGGAAGGTCGCCGTCGGAGGCCGGAGCAGAGGGCGCCGAACGGGCCATGCGCCAGGCGCTGGCCCGGGACGCCGTGCGCGCGGAAGCGCGTGAGAGCGACGCCTCATATTTGAACGGAATCGCTCCCGCGTGCGGGGCCGTGGCCGCTCCTTTCGCCCTCGTCGTCGAGGATGGCCCGCCGCCACCACCGTCGCTTTCGGCCGCGCGCATCGTCTATCCACGCGAGGACCGGACGGCGCGGGAGCTCGCCGAGCGGCTCGTTGCGCTCGCGGCCGGCCAAATGGGACCCGCGGCGCCCGCCTGGATTCTGCGGTTGCCGCGCGTAGCCGAAGGCCTGTCCGGTGATGGCTTTGCGGAGTCGCTGCGCAGGCGGTCGGAGGCCGCCTTCGTGCTTTCTGTGCCCCGGAAGTCGTCGCTCCCGTGCGCGCTCCGACTCCGGCCGGGCCCGGGCTGGACACTCCGTCCTCTCGTCGACACTCGACGCCGCGTGATCGCGGCGGACGACGTCTCCGGGCTCGCCGTGGACGGCGACGGTGAGCTTCTGCTGTTCGATGCGAGCCGGACGGGAGGGTCGCCTTGAGTTTCCGGGTCCGCCTGCTCACGGGATTCCTTCTCCTGGCACTCCTCCCTCTCGCTGTGTTCGCGCTCGGTGTCCGAAGGCAGGTCGCCGAACGCATCTCCGCGTCTTTCGAGGCCCGGGCGGATATCGTGGCGGGCACGATCGAGTCCCGGCTCGAGGCGGAGGGAGCCGAAATCTCCGGGCGACTCGAGGCGCTGGCCGCCGACATGACCGCCGATAACCGGCTGCGCCGGGCCATCGTTCGGGAAGAGCCCGCCGACCGACCCTACCTGCTCGATTACGCCGCCGGCGCGATGCGGCTGTCGGGGCTCTCCGTTCTCCAGTTGCAGGACGAAGAGGGCCGGATCCTCAGCTCCGGGCACTTTCGAGCCGAGTTCGACCGGCTCGACCCTGCCCTCCCGGCGGCGCTCAGGGCGAGTGGTGCGACGGCCGGTCGGCCGGACGAGGGGCTCCTTGCCATGGCTCCCGTACGGACGCCGTCCGGGTCGGTTCTCGCTCTCCTGCGAGCCGAGCCCGTAGCGCTCGGGAACCGGCGCCTGGTTCTCGTCGGCGGCGACATCATCGACCAGGCGGCGCTCGATCGTCTGGCTCCGGACGAAGAGGTGGCGGTCATCCTCGTCCACCCGGGCGGGACCCTCGGCGCCCCGGCCGGCACGCCGGATGAACTCGTCGTCGCGCGCGAGATCCCGGTGCGTTGGGCCGGGACCGGCGAGACCGCGAACGAGGCGCAGTTCGTGGTCTCGCATTCGCTCGCGCCGCTTCGAGAGGCCCGCCGGGAGATCACCCGCTGGTTCCTGATCGCTGCCGGCCTCACGACCGCGGCCGCGGTCGCGCTCGCGATCTGGCTGTCCTCTCGGATCGGACGTCCGGTCGCGGACCTGGCCCGGAAGACGGAGCGGCTCGACCTCGACCGCCTCGACGTCGACTTCGCCTCGGACCGACGCGACGAGATCGGTGCGCTTTCCCGGGTGCTGGCCGAGATGTCCGACCGGCTCCGGGCGGGGGCCGCCCGGCTGCGCGAGACCGAGCGGCGAGCCACGCTCGGCGAGATCGCGCGGCAGGTGAACCACGACGTGAAGAACGGGCTGGTGCCTATCCGGAACGTCTTCCGGCACCTGGCCGAGGTGGCGGAGAGCGAACCGGAGGCCCTTCCGGAGGTGCTCGCGGAGCGGAGCGGCACGATCGAATCGGGGATCGGGTACCTCGAGGGGCTGGCGGCGAACTACGCCCGACTGGCGCCGCGTCTCGACCTCCGCGCCTGCGACGCGACCACCGTCGCGAGTGAAGTCGTGGCCGGGGTGGGGAATGCGCGCGTGCGGCTCGAGGTGGATGGGTCCGCTCCCGTGCCCGAGGTACGGGCCGACCCGCTCGTCCTGCGACGGATCCTGGAGAACCTGGTCGGGAACGCCGTCGATGCGGTGGGCGCGGGCGGCGGAACCGTGAAGGTGAAGGTGGCGACCGCCGGCGACGGAGAGCGGGTACGAATCGAGGTCGCGGACGATGGACCGGGCCTCGCCCCGGACGAGCTCGCCCGGATCTTCGAGGACTTCTTCACGACGAAGCCGGGCGGAACGGGGCTCGGGCTCAGCGTGGCGCGGCGTCTCGCGACCGACCTCGGCGGGAGCCTGAAGGCGGAGAGCGTGCCGGGCGAAGGGAGCCGTTTCTCGCTGGAGCTGCCCGCGGCGGACCTCGCGCCGGACGACGGGCGGCGCCCGGGGGCAGATGCAGAAGGGAGCGCAGAGTGACGCGAATCCTCGTGGTCGACGACGTCCCGGCGATGGCGGAACAGTACGCGTACGACCTGCGTCGGCTCGGCGACTGGAAGACGCGGGTTGCGACCGGAGGCCGGGAGGCGCTCGAGGTCCTCGCCGAGGAGGCCGTCGACGCCGTTCTGCTCGACCTCGAGATGCCGGGAATCGACGGCTTCGAGGTGCTCGAGGAGATGGTCCGCCGGGGAGACGAGACCCCGGTGGTCGTCTACACGGGAACCGGGGATTTCGACCGCTGCGCCCGCGCGATCCGCCTCGGCGCATACGGCTTCATCGACAAGGCCGACTCGATGCGGCGGGTCGTGCACGAGATCGAAAGCGCCCTGTCCCGCGGTCGCCTGCAGCTCGAGGTCCGTGAGCTCCGCGCCCGGGTGACGGAGGAGAGTCCGCTCATCGGCTCCAGCGCGCCGATGCACGAACTGCGGGAAGCGATGGCCCGCACCGCCCCGGTCCCGAGCCCCGTCCTGGTGCTCGGCGAGTCGGGGACGGGGAAGGAGCTCGTCGCCCGCGAGCTGCACCGGCTGAGCAGGCGCTCCGACGGTACGTTCGTGGCGGTGAACAGCGCCGCCCTCCCCGAGAGCCTGGTCGAGAGCGAGCTGTTCGGGCACGAAAAGGGGGCCTTCACCGGCGCGGACCGGCTCCGCCGGGGCGCGTTCGAGCGGGCCTCGGGCGGCACCCTGTTTCTCGACGAGATCGGCGACCTTCCGCCGGCCGCCCAGGCGAAGCTGCTACGCGTCCTCGAGACGGGCGAGATCACGCGGGTGGGCGGCGAGACGCCGGTCGAGATCGATGCGCGCGTCGTTGCCGCGACCCACCGGGACCTCGACAGGGATGTCGAGGAGGGGCGCTTCCGGAAGGACCTGCTCTTCCGGATCAACGTCCACACGCTGCGGGTGCCGCCCCTGCGGGACCGGCCCGGCGACGTGCGGCATCTGGCGGAGCACCTGCTCGGCACCGTCTGCGCCCGTCTCGGGCTTCGGCCGAAACGGCTCGCGCCGGAGACGGCGGACGTCCTGGCCACGTACGACTGGAGCCGCAACAACGTCCGGGAGCTCCGCAACGTGATCGAGCGGATGGTGATCGCGGCGGACGGGGAGATCCTCGAGGCCGCGCACGTGCCGAAGGAAATCCGCGAGCCGTCCGGGAGGCCGCCCGCCGTCGCGGAGGACGACGGCCCGGGCACGCTCCGCGACTTCCGCGCCCTCCGCGCGGAGGCGGAACGCCGAATCGTGCGGGATGCGCTCGCGCGGAACGACGGTCACGTCACCCGCGCCGCCGAGGAGCTCGGGC